>CAZJNG010000043.1:0-10405 GCA_964547265.1 uncultured Candidatus Cloacimonadota bacterium
AATAAGGTAGCAAATTCTATCATACTCTAATTAGCTTTTTATTAATAATTTTCAGTTTAGGTATTTATCGAGAATAATTTGGAAATCTTCAGAATCAATAACTTGTTTTATACCTTTGTTTAAAGTATCTAATATATGTTCTATGTCTTTATGTAAACGAACCCTTAAATCTGATGTTGTTGAAAAAGTATAAACTGTTTGGAAATCATTTTTATCAAAATCTAGATATTTAATCCAGTATTCTGCTTCATATTTATCAATTATAATACAATCTACTCTGTATGTATTTAATTTTTTCAAAATAGATGAACCTTCTTTAGAATCATCTCTAAATATTAGTTTATAATCAAAAGCTTCTGAGAATCCATCAGAATAGAAATATCCAAGATTAGTGCCAATTCTTTTGCCATAAAAGTCCTCTAACTCATTATTCTGCTTTTTGAAATGACCTTTTTTTGCTATAATCACATTATTTGTACTAATTAAAGGGATTGTATAAATTGATGTATCTGAGAATTTTTCTCTCCACTCAGGAATACATCCCGGTTCTGCATTAACAGTCTTACCCCATTCAAAATAATTTCTTCTATTAAATGGCAAAATTACTATTTCAAGCTTATAGTCAGTTTTTTCTGTAGCATGTTTAAGCAAATCTATTAATATACCTTCTCCATCGTTTTTGCCTTTAGTTATTAACCATGGTCTCCAATCTTCAAAACTACAGACAATTATTTCAGAGGCAAATATTGTAAAGTGCATTGTAATTAATAATATAAATATGATAAATTTCATTTTAAGCTCCAAGCATTATATTTAGTATAAATATAACCAATATTATAAAATTTGTCAATGTTTAGTTTTGTAACCATATAAAAATGTTTTATTACCATAGAGCGTTTAAATAGTTTAGTTTTTGATAGTTTTAACTTATTTTGTAGATGTAGAATTATAAATATTTAAATAAAATTCAGTCACAGATTTAATAGCATTAATTATTTGCTGATAACCTGTGCATCTGCAGATATTTCCGTTAATGGATTGTTTTATCATATTGTCATCAGGAGTGTCTGTGTGTTTTCCATAATGATTTACTAAAAAGGCGTGAGCCGAGAGTATCATACCCGGTGTACAGAATCCACATTGTATTGCCCCCTCATCAATAAAGGCTTGCTGTAGAGGGTGTAGTGATCCGTCCGGACGCTGTATCCCTTCGATAGTTAAAATATGTTTATTGTTTAAGTCTTTTAAAAATATTCTGCAAGACCGTTTGGCAATATCATCAATAATGACAGTACAAGCACCGCAAACGCCTATTTCGCAACCGTTTTTTGTGCCGGTTAGGTGTAAGACTTCTCTCAAATAATTGAGCAGAGTCATTTCTTGTAAATCTTGTGAAATTTGATATTCTTTATTATTTATCGTTAGATTAATCATTGTTTCCCTCATTAATATAGTTTTTAACTTCTTTTTGCAAAGGTAAGCTATAAAACCTTTTACCTGTAGCCCGATAAAGAGCATTGGCTATTGCTGGTGCCATTAATTCTAAAGTAGGCTCTCCAATACCTTTAGCTTTTGAGGGGGAAAGCGAATCAGGATTTTCGATAAAGATAGCGTTCATTTCAGGAATGTCATTAGCTCGCATAATTAATGATGGTCTGTAATTAGTGTTTGTGATTTTTCCATTTTCCTCAATAACTTCTTCTTTAAGAGCGTAGCCCATACCCATAACCATGCCTCCAAAAAACTGTCCCAAAAGCATGCCTTCATTTATAACCCTACCGACATCATGAGCAGCATAGGCATTTAAAAGTGTAATCTTACCTTTGTCTTTTATTGAATTGCTTACCTTAAGCTCAATTACCTGACATCCGTACACCCATGTAAAATAGGCATTGCCTTGTCCTGTTTCTTCATCCCAACTTACTTTTGGAGCCTTAAAAGTACCAAAAGCGTAAGGGTATGTCTGTTTTAGAAATAAATGTGTGACTGCCTCATCAAAACTAAGCGATTTGTCTTTTGAAGTTATACAATCATTCTCAAATTTATAATCACTTTTACCTAAAACATCATTTAAATTTTCTCTAAATATTGATTTTAGATTTTCTACAGCATACATTAAAGCACCACCACCCATAAGAGTTCCTCTTGATGCGACAGTTGTACCTCCATCAGGTATGTTTGCAGTTGAACTCATTCGATATAAAATCTTGTCTTTGCTAATTCCTAGCTCTTTTGAAAGTAAATCTATCATAGCAGTTTCAGAACCCTGCCCGTTTTCATGTATCCCTACTTCCAATAAAACTGAACCGTCAAACTGAACATTTATAATCGCTGAGCAAAAATCCTTCCCCTCTGCCCCTAAACTCATACCCCGATAACTCATTGCCAGTCCGATACCATACCACTCATCAAGATCTTTATCTCCAAAAGAACATTTCTTTCTCTTATCAAAATAATTACTTTCTGATAATACTTTGTCTAATGCTTCTTCTAAAGATACTTTATGTCCTTCTAAAGTTTGACCGGTTATTGTTTTTTCTCCTTGATGGAGCATATTTCTTTTACGAAATTTGATTTCACACATATTAAGTTTTTCGGCAGCTATTTCTACCATCTGTTCTATGGCAAAGTTTATCTGAGGAGAACCAAAACCTCTAAAAGCTCCTGTAAAAACAGAATTTGTATAAACAGAATTTGTGTCACAATGAACATTTGCAACCTTATACGGTCCGCAACACTGAACGGTAGAACGCCATGTCACCCAATCAGAAACAGATGCATAAGCTCCACCATCTGCCAAAATATCGCATTTTACTGCCTCAATCTGTGCATCTTTGGCTACAAACATATCATATTTAATCCTGTATGCATGCCTTTTATAACTTTCCTTCACAGACCATTCTCTGTCATAAACTATTTTGACAGGTTTTTTTGTATAGTAGGATGCTAAAACTGCTCTCGCACAGACTAAGGCTGCAGTATCATCCTTGCCTCCAAAGCCTCCACCAACTGAAACTGTTTTTACCTCAATCTTGTTTAATGGTATGCCTATATATGCAGATATAAACCTCCTTGTACTAAAAGGATGTTGCATTGAGCCGAGCACTTCAAATACTCCATCAGCTCGAGGAATGCAAATAGCTGCCTCTGGTTCCAGATAGAAATGCTCAATCTTTGAGGTATGAAATGTTTCTGATAAATGAAGAGTATCCTTATCAGGACGATAACTTACATTTCCTCGCCTTACTTGATGATGCCCGATAAGATTGCTTTTTCTTTGATCATGAACTAAGATTGTATCTTCATCTAAGGCTTTTTCAATATCAAAATTGACCGGTAACTCTTGTGCCTTTATCTTGATTAAATCAGCAGCTTTTATGGCATTTTCTCTTTTGTTTGCTATTATCAGGGCTACAGGTTCTCCATTATATCTTATCTTTTTATAAGCCAATAAAGGTAAATCTTTAATTATCTGACCTGTTTGCTTTAAGCCGGGTATGTCTTGTGCTGTAAGAATACAAACAATGCCCTCTTGTCCTAATGCTTCTTTTGTATCAATAGATATAATTTCCGCATGTATATAATCTGAATAGACCGGAACAGCATGCAACATGTCAACAATAAAATAATCTGAAGCAAATTTTGCCTGACCTGTTACTTTGGCTATCGCATCATTTCTCCATGATTTTTTTGTAACTTTTTTCATTATATGTCCTGTTTTTATGGTTATATGTCCAACTATATATTATAGGAGCTGTTAAGGTTTTTAGTTTTGTGTACTGATTTTATTTGATTGTCTTTAACTGCAATCTTACCACTTTTGATTGTATAAAGGATTTCAAGACTACTTGTCATATTACAATACGGGTCATAGCACTCACTGAAAGTGCTTTTAATGTTGCTTTGTTTCCCGTTTTTTAAGATTATTAAATCAGCATCTGAACCTTCAGCAATTAAGCCTTTTTGAGGATATATGCCTGTTATTTTTGCCGGCATTTCAGAGAGATGTTTAACTAATAAGTTAGGTGTATCTTTAAATATATTATAAAATAGTGGGACTAAAGCTCCTATTCCCGGCAAGCCTGAAGGATATGGGAATTTATCTTTTTGTTCCTTAGTAAATGGGCAATGGTCAGTAGCAAAACAATCAATGTTGTTTATATTTTTAAGCATTTCCAGTCTGTTTTCTTCTGATCTTAAAGGAGGAGAACATAGATATCTGTTAGCATTATTGTTTTTTATTAGTTCATCGTTTAAAAATACATATTGAGGGCAGGTTTCAAAAGTAATTGGATTTTTATTTTTCGCCTGTATTATAAGCTCGACACTTTCTGCACAGGAAACATGAACTATATGGAATTTTTGTCTTGTTCTGTTACAGATGTTTATCATCTTTTTAACAGCTTCTACTTCAGCTTGCTGAGGGCGTGAAAGAAAAAATGTTCTTGCATCATTTAAAAATTTGTTTTTATGTAGATTTAAAACTTCATCGTCTTCGCAATGTACTAGCAAGGTAGTATCGTAAGTCTTAAGAAAGTTAGCAAAGTCTTCAATTTGAGCATATGATGAGTATAATCCTGCTTGTCTGTAGGTGGTATATAGTTTAAATGTTTTATATCCTTTACTGATAAGCTTTTCGATATCCTTTAATGAAGTTGTGTCAAATCGGATAGGACTTAAATGAAATCCATAATCACAAAGTGAATTTTTAGCTTTTTTTTCTACTATTTTAACTTTATCCTCAAGGCTGAGTTTTTCAGTTTTAGTAATAAAAGAAAAAAATGAGGTGATGCCATTTAGTAAAGCTATGCTACTAAGTTTTAAGAAGTCATCTGCCGGTTCGTAAGCTCCTGTTTGCTCTCCTACATGAGTATGAATATCAATAAATCCGGGCATAACAAGATTATTATCTGCATTTATAGATTTTTCTACATTTTTTTCAGGTATGTTATTTGTTATTTTATGTATCTTGCCATTTTTGATTAATATATCTGACAGAAAAGCATTGCCTTCTGCGTTACAGATATTAGCATTTTTAATTAAGATACTACTCATATAATATTATTTATAGTTATTGTATTTGATTGTTGCTTCGACATCTTTGAGTCCGTTGCCTGTTATGAGCAAGACTGTTTGATCATCCGGGTTAAGTTTTTCTTTGTATTTCAATAAACCTGCAAATGAAGCTGAGGCTGCCGGTTCAGCATATATTCCTGTATATTCGGCAAAAATCTTCTGAGCTTCCATGATATCATCATCACTTACAGCGATACAATCTCCCTGTGAATCCCGGATATAATCTATAGCCATCAGACCGTTAGCCGGATGAACAATTGAGATTGAATCTGCCAGTGTATCAGGCGTGTTGAAAGTATCATAATCTCTGCCATTAAACAAATCATAAATCGCATTGGAATACTTAGCTTGAACAGCATATAACCTTGGTATCTTATTAATTAGTCCTGCTTGTTTTAAATCGTAAAAACCTTTATACACTCCGGAAATAATCACCCCATCTCCGACAGGAACAAAGATATTATCAGGCGCTTTATAATTATTTTGGATAAATATCTCTAATGAAACTGTTTTTTTGCCTTCGATAGTAAAAGGATGATAAGCAGTATTTCTGTTCAGGCAATTATTCTTCATGGCATATAATAATGTTTCTCTGTAAGCATCATCATAGTTGCCGTCAACAATTTCAATCTCTGCTCCGTAAAGTCTTATTTGAGTTAGTTTTGCTGTTGGAACTCTTTTAGGTACAAAAATCACCGCCTTTTTGCCGGCATCAGCACAAATTGCAGCCAGAGCACAAGCAGCATTTCCGGTAGATGAGGTAACTATTACATCAATATTTTGCCTGTTAGACTCGGCTACAAGCATATATGAAGCCCTGTCTTTTAAAGAACCTGTAGGATTTAATGAGTCATTTTTAACGAATAAATTGCTTAGACTTAGATGATTTCCCAGTCTGCTAATCTTATGAAATGGTGTATTACCAACTGCAATTTCAGGATAGTATCTCTTATCAATTGCAGAAAAAGTAAAAATATCCTTTGTTTTATCCCATTCTTCTCTTAATTTTTTATAGTCAAACAGTACCTTTAATACGCCTTTTAATGGACTTTTAGGTGTCTTTTCCGGTGAACACACAGGACATAAATACATAATATCATCTGAACGATATTCTTTTTCACAAGTGTGACATTTATAATAAAAACTTTTTAGCATCTTAAACTCCCTTTATTCTTTTATTTTTCTTTGTAATTCTTCAATTATTCTTTTTTGTGCTTCAATTTCTTTATCTTTTTGCTCAATTGTTTTATCTTTTTCTATTACAATATGTTCTAATTTTCCTATTTCTCTTTCTATTAAGGCGAGTTCAGATAATATCTCATCCTCAACATCCATAGTTTTTCTTATTTGTTTTGTTTCCTGAGCTTTTTGTAATCTGCGGATTATATTTCTATATCTTTCAGGAAAATCTTCTTCTTTGACATTGAGTATGTGTTTATCTGTTGTAATGTTTTTTTGGTCAAAGACACTCAAAATCATTTCTAACTCATTTCTTCTTTTTTGAACAAGATTAGGTATAGAAACAATATATGTGTCATGACTTAATGCGTCTATAAAATCAGATTTAAAGCCAATCTTTTCTCCTGTTACTAAATCAATAATCTCTCTGTTGGACTTAATCACAGGTGAGTTGTTTTGAGAACCTAAGCCATCGCCCAAAAAATAGATATTTACTATTGGAAGAGGCTTTTTCTTGCCATTTATTTCGTAAATGTTTTCCGGATTACTGTATTGTTCACCAAGATATTTTCTAAATCTGAGTATATCTATCGTCATTTTTGCTTTTTGAATCTCAATAATTACTAATTTATAACTTCCGTCTGACTGTTTTATCTTTGCCTTAAAATCTAATCGGTAAACAGTAAATGAGTGTTTACCTCTAACATTGAGACTACTATCAATAGTAGTCGTATGTTCTTGAGGCTGAAAATCAAGATCAATTATCTCTTCTCCAATAATAGCCGAAATAAATATTTTTGCTATTTTGTTGTCTTCAAAAAGATATTTAAAGACAACATCATAAATCGGGTTTGCTATCAGCATTTTTATTCTCCGTTACTATTAGCTATTTAATTTTTCCATTAATTCTGCAATAATTTTTTTTTGTGTTTCTATTGTCTTATCTTTTTCTATTACAATATGTTCTAATTTTTCTATTTCTCGTTCTATCAAGGCGAGTTCAGATAATATCTCGTCTTCAACATCCATAGTCTTTCTTATCTGTTTTGTTTCCTGAGCTTTTTGTAGTCTGCGGATTATATCTCTATATCTTTCAGGAAAATCTTCTTCTTTGACATTGAGTATGTGTTTATCTGTTGTAATGTTTTTTTGGTCAAAGACACTCAAAATCATTTCTAACTCATTTCTTCTTTTTTGAACAAGATTAGGTATAGAAACAATATATGTGTCATGACTTAATGCGTCTATAAAATCAGATTTAAAGCCAATCTTTTCTCCTGTTACTAAATCAATAATCTCTCTGTTGGACTTAATCACAGGTGAGTTGTTTTGAGAACCTAAGCCATCGCCCAAAAAATAGATATTTACTATTGGAAGAGGCTTTTTCTTGCCATTTATTTCGTAAATGTTTTCCGGATTACTGTATTGTTCACCAAGATATTTTCTAAATCTGAGTATATCTATCGTCATTTTTGCTTTTTGAATCTCAATAATTACTAATTTATAACTTCCGTCTGACTGTTTTATCTTTGCCTTAAAATCTAATCGGTAAACAGTAAATGAGTGTTTACCTCTAACATTGAGACTACTATCAATAGTAGTCGTATGTTCTTGAGGCTGAAAATCAAGATCAATTATCTCTTCTCCAATAATAGCCGAAATAAATATTTTTGCTATTTTGTTGTCTTCAAAAAGATATTTAAAGACAACATCATAAATCGGGTTTGCTATCAGCATTTTATTCTCCCTTGATAATTATATACTAATAATTTAATTATTTTTATAGATTATGCAAGTTTATTTCTGTAATTCATATACTAACCCGGCATAAAAAGCTGCTGCTTTTGAAAGGTGATTTACCGGACATTCTTCATTAGCTGCATGTGCGTATATTTCATTTCCCGGGCCAAATCCAATACACGGAATTTTGTATTTACCTGCTATACTGACACCATTTGTAGAAAAAGTCCATTTATCAACAAGTGGCTCTTTACTGAATAAATCTTTAAAAGTTGTAATTGCAGATTTAAGATAGCTTGAGTCTTTGTCTAAAACCCATGTCGGATAATATTTCTCAACAGGATATACCAAACCGGTATAAGAAGCTTCTTTGTATTGCGGGATAATTACTTCAACATCAGGGAAACCTGCTTTTAAAGCTGCTTCTTTAACTTGAAAAACAGCTAGTTCTTTGTCTTCTCCTAAGGTTAGTCTTCTGTCTATATAGATACTTGCAAAATCAGGCACTGCACATTGAGAAGGTCCTGATGACTTGAACTCACTAACGACCAGAGTACCTTTTCCTAAAAAGGGATCACAGGTTAATTTTTCATTAAGTTTTTCCAGTTCAACAACAATTTTTGACATTTTATAAATTGCATTATCTCCTCTTTCAGGTGCAGAACCATGACAAGAAATACCTTTGATATTTACAATCATTTCCATCCGACCACGATGTCCTCTATAAATATTAAGATTGGTAGGTTCTGTGATTACAACTAATTCAGGCTTTAATAGCTCTTTATCAAGTATGTATTGCCAACATTGTCCGTCACAGTCTTCTTCGTTTACAGTGCCTGTATAATAGATTGAAAACTGATCACAAAGATTTAGTTCTTTGATTATTTTTGCAGAAGTAAGCATTGCTGCCATTCCGCCTTTTTGGTCAACAGAACCCCTACCTCTAACATTACCATCTATAATTTTTGAGTCATATGGATCGTATTTCCAATTTGATATTTCTCCCGGATAAACAGTGTCAATATGCGCATCAAAAGCAATTACTCTTTTTCCTGAGCCTATCTTACCAATTACATTTCCTAAATCATCGATTTTAACCTCATCAAAACCAATTTCTAACATCTTTTCTTTAATTACATTAATTACATCTTTTTCCTTGTTCGAAAATGAGGGAGTTTTAACTAAATCAACTAAAATTTCAGCACATTCAAGTTCATAAGCTTGAGCAAGTTCATATATTTTTTGGTGTATGTTACTCATATTGTTTCCTCGATTCTTTTCCATAATTTTTTGGTACATTGGCGTGATTTGTGTAATATTTCTTTTTCATCGATATCAAGAGTAAGAACTCTATTTTTCATTAATATCTTTCCATTGACTATCGTAGTGTCAACAGGTATCTGAGAAAAACCATAAAGCAAATGCCCATATAAGCTTATCATATCCAGAGGTGTTGGAGGAATATAATCAAATAAAGCAAAATCAGCTTTATAACCTTTTTCTATTTTTCCAAGTTTGAAATTAAATAGTCTGTTTGCAATTTCATAATTATTTTTAAATAAGAGATTTACTGTTTCCATAAAGGCAGTAGTAGGATGTTTTTGATTTAAGTGCTGTGCAAAAAGGGCAACTCGTAGTTCTTCTAACATATTGGTTGTCATAGCATCTGTACCTATTCCACAAAGAATGCCTCTATTTATAACTTTTAAGGTGTCAAGGATGCCGACT
This sequence comes from uncultured Candidatus Cloacimonadota bacterium, assembly GCA_964547265.1. GTDB lineage: Bacteria > Cloacimonadota > Cloacimonadia > Cloacimonadales > WRIO01 > JALNXV01. The sequence goes on from CAZJNG010000043.1 coordinate 9,724, forward strand.
GCATTATTTAGATTAGATTGAGGATTATGGACAATCATACAATCATTATCTTTTAATATATTTATTTCATCATCATTTAAATGTATGCAATGAGCTGCAATTGTTTTTTTACCCAGTATATTGAAATCATTAAGTCTCTGTACAACTCGTTTGTTTGAAATCTTAAGTGTTGAAGCTTGGTCAGATTCAGCTTCAGCGACATGTATATGAAAGCCTACATTATTAGCAAAGTCATGGTCAAGCAAAGCATTAAGTTTTTCAAAGGTTTTGTCTTGGATAGTAAAGCTGGCATGTAAACCAAACATTGCCTTGAAAAAATCACTATTTTCTTGTTTACATTCATTAATCATTGAGATGTTTTCTTTTATGCCTTCATTAGAAATATTTTCTCCGTCTCTGTCCGACAATTCATAGCATAATGAAGCTCGTAGTCCTGTTTCCTTAAATGCCTTTTTTAGTTGAGCAAGTGAACCTGTTACAGAAAGTGGCGAAGCATGATGATCTATGACTGTTGTTGTGCCGTGTTTAATCGAGTCTAAGGCTAAAACCATAGTGCTGTAATAACAATCTTCAAAACTTAAGGCTTTATCTAATTTCCACCAAAGGTTTTCTAGTTGTTGTTGAAAGCTTAAAGCCTCTTTTGCTTTGGAAAAACCTCTTACCAGTGCTGAATATGCATGAG
>CAZJNG010000044.1:0-6899 GCA_964547265.1 uncultured Candidatus Cloacimonadota bacterium
TCATTAAATGATTTAAATATTGGTATATCAAATAATTCTTTATCTACAGTAAATTCATCTATATAGCCAATTATTCTCCAAGTTTGATTTATTAAATTAATATCATTTATAATATCATATATATTCATTCCTGAAACATCTGCTCCGATGATAATTATATTTTTCATCGTTAACTCTCAATTCTATTCAACTCTAAAGCTTTTCTAACATCATTTGGTGTTGCAATTGAATAATCCAATGTATTGATAATATAGTTTATTCGTTTTAGTAATGAAATATTAGTTGCTAATACTGTTCTTTGTTCATCAAACCAAATATTGTCTTCTAAGCCAATTCTGATGCCGTTACCATTTACGATTCCGTTAAGATTCATTTTCATTTGTGAATTACCAACACCTCCTACACACCAATATGATTTCTCAGGTAATTTATTAACCATATTAGATAAATCTGCTATATCAGCCTGAGCACAAGCTATATTTCCCAGTATTAAATTAAAGTAAAAAGGTGGTTTTATAATCTCTTTTCTATGTAAATATTTTGCATAATTAATCATGCCGACATCAAAAGCCTCTAATTCAGGTTTAATATCATTTTCTAACATTTTAGTAGCTAATAATATAATTATTTCCGGGCTATTAATACTTGCTTGTTCGTTAAAGTTTAATGAACTTAGAGTTAGACTTGCCATATCAGGTTTTAACTCTCCCTTTAAATCTAAGCATTCAGATCTTTTTTCAAATTCATTCCAATTTCTTCCACTTGTCGAAACACATATAACTAATTCTTTGTCATACTTCCTTATTCCTCTAATAATCTCTTCATAAACCTCACCCTTATATGTTGGCTTACCTGTTTCCTTGTCACGAGCATGAAGATGAACCATAGAAATTCCGTATTCCCTTGCTTCTAAAACTTGTTCGATAATTTCTGAAGGATAAACAGGAACATAGGCAGTCATTTCTTTTGTAGGAATCATACCCGTAGGGGTGAAATTAATTATTTTCTTCTTATACATTTTAACCTCCTAAAATGAGATAAATTTTAATAGTTCATTTGATTCATTCATTGACTTCAATAAATGTGAATAATCACTTTGTTTTAAACTAAATTGTAATTGTGAAAACTTGATAAACGAAATGTCTTTAAAAGCAATTCCAAACTTATATTTTTTACAAAAAGAATCTAGTGCTTCTAAATGAATCGGGTAAATAATTGGTAAATTTGCAATAATATAATCAAAAATTTTATTACAAAAGACAGTTTTAGTCCAAACAGGATTTATGATTTTTGGATTATGCTCAGTCCAGTGAATCCCATAATGATACTGAGTAATTTCTATTAACAATTTCTTGTGAGGCAAAGAGTTATGAAAGATAATTTGTTTATGATTTAAACATATACTATATTCTTGAGAAGATTGGTAATCGTTTCTTGAAGGATAAATATGTATAAAGATATCTTTATTATGATTGACAATTTGCAAGAAATTTTTTAGATATGATTTTATACCGACAGTATCAAAACTATTATCATAATATATACCTCCAACATAGACTATATTTATTTTTCCATCTTGCTCTGATAATTTTGGTAATAACTCATCATCTCTTAAAATATAATCTTCTGCAATAAACTCTCTAAATAAATAATGTGGTTTATCTTTTATTTTTTCATAAAAAGGCAAAAACTCTAATTCATTCTCAAGCCCTTTATGGATGATTTTGTCTGAATTAATGAGAATATACCTCTCAGCAGTCTTGTTTAAAAATAATATAAAGTTCTTAACAATTGTATTAAATGACTTAAAGGAACAATAACTTCTAAAATTATCAATGTCATACTTAAAAATTATCAAATCTGTATTAAAATTTAGTAGTCTGAGAATAATTGGAATTACTATATAATAAACTGAATCAGGAGAATCTACTTTGACTATTATTTTTTTATACTTCTTATTTTTCAAAAAGGTCAAAAGAGTAATAGCTTCATTAAAAAACAAAAAAAGCTTTGATATCATATTCTTTCGATTATTTTTAAAATACTTATCATAAATATGATACTTTTCACATATATATGTATGACTAATAATTTTTAAGAAATTGTTGGTTATATTTGGTGTGTGACCGGAATGAATTAGCAGTACTTTATTTCTCATTACCAATAAACCTTTGCATTAAGAAATTTTTATTATTTTAATGTGTGTAATCTTTCAATAAATGTATCAATAATTGCCTTTTGATCTATGTACTTAAGAGACTCAGAGTATATTTTATTTTTGTCATACTGTTTAAACATCATTCCAAATTCTAATATTTGAGTAAAGTCAAACCCTTTATTTATCTGCATTATATATTTAAAATCTTTTGGGAAAACAAACTCATCGTGTCCCACAACAACAGATAAACCATTTGCCAAGTATTCTCTAACTTTTATAGTTGCTGCCTGGCTCAAACCTGTTCTGTAAAAAGCCAAAGACCCAAGCCCTAAATCATAACAAGTAAACAGGTTTTTTAATTCTTTTGACTCTACGAAACCTTTATAAAAACAATTTTTTGTTAAATCTATCTGCTTAATAACATCTTCATAAGCGTCACCATAGAAATCTACTTCAAAAGCTATATCTCCCGAATAGTTATTGATACATTTCAACAACAAATCATATCCATGAAACGCTTGAAATTTCCCACAAAGCATTATCATTCTAACTTTTTTACTATCTCGATTGTCTATAATTTTATCATTAACAACAATTATCCCGTTTGGAAAAACAAGTGTATTTTTAACATTGCACCTTTTAGATTCAAACTCGGCAATCTCCGGTGTAACTCCAACAATTGCCTTAATATTTTTATGCTGCCATCTACCTGTAAAATTCTCAATATGGTAAGCTATTTTGCTATAAAGTTTTAATTCTTCTGCAGGTTTACAGTGATGATAAAACAATAATTTGTTCTTTCTTTTTAAAAATAAAAATGCCAATAAATCGGCAGAATTATATCTTACAATGACATAATCATATTTTTTACTTAGCCTGTTAATTTTTAAGTTAAAGCAGATTCTTAATATTAAAAAATTTAGAGTTAAAAATCTACTTAAATAGAACATATATTTATTATTACTCTCAAATAGTGGACTTAAACATGAAAAAATTGGAATATAATTTATATGCCTAATATTATACTTTCTATTTGGTGAAGCAATAAATACATCCCAAATATAATCTTTGAGCTTAACCCCGGATAACGCTTCATCTTTTCTTGATCTGACTATCCCTGATTGATATTCTATATGTAAACTTATATGTGCAATTTTTAACATTATCCTATTTTTCGATAAGCTCTAAATATTTTTTTGCAGACATTTGCCATGTATATTCTTGACACACAGTTTCTCTGCTTTTTTGTTTTAAAGTTTTCAATAAATCATGATCTAAGACAATCTTTTTCATAATATGATAAAGAGAGTTCTCTTCATCAAGAGAGAACAAAAGCCCGTTTTCTTCATGTTGAATCAAGTCATTATTCCCTGTTACATCACTGGCAAGAATAGCAAGACCACATGACATTGCTTCAATATTAGAGTTTGAAAAACCTTCAATAAATGAGGCATTAATAAAGCAGTCTGCATTCTGATATTCAATTAAAAGTTCATCTTTTGACATCCAATGTTTAATGATAATTATATCAGACATATTATTTTCATTTATCAAGGTCTGCATTTTTTCTTTATCCGGTCCATCTCCAATAAGAATAAGTTTAACAGCCTTGCACTCTTTAACAAGTAATGAAAATTGATTAATAATATAAAAAAGATTTTTTTGACGAGCAAATCTACCTGAAAAGATAAATGTAATTTCTTTAGTTTCTTTAATCGTAGGCATTGGTTTAAAATAATCCGTATTCACTCCGGTATGTATAGTTGTTACTTTAATATGGTCTGTTTGTTCTGACAATTTAGCCAAACCATCAGATACTGCAATAATTTGAGAGGCTTTTTCTAATACTTTTCTTCTTAAAGGAGATATCAGATTGTGAAAAAAATCAATTTCAGGAACAAACCCGGGAACATCGCCACCTCTTAACGATACAATATAAGGAATTTTATACAGTTTTTTTATAGATAATGCAGTAATCCCTGATGGTATTGACATAAACGCAATAGTTTTATCTATTTTATATTGTTTAATTATTCTTTTGCAAAAAATTATTGATGATATATTATAAGCTAACATCTGAAAAGGATTAGACCTGTCTTGATATCTCCTTAAAGCAGGCACTCTGTAAAGGTGTACCCCGTTTTCATTTGAGTATTCATATAACTTTTCATATGCAGAAGTTAAAACAACTATATTATGACCTAATTTTACAAATTCTCTGGCATAATTGTATGTCGCATTTCCTGCTCCACCTCCAATAGGAGGATATTCATAATTAAGCAATAATATTTTCAAACTCAAGTCTCCTTTTTTCTTGACAATAACATTAGAAAAATTTATTATAAATAAAAACAAATATTCGAGGTTTATTATGAACGAATTAGGTAACATTGATTTGTCTTTGCAATTCTGTTTGAAATTTTTGAGAAATGAAGACAAAATATTAGATATTGGCTGTAACTATGGATCTTTATTAAATAAAATTTCAAACAATAGCTTTAATAATCTATATGGGATTGATGTAAATAAGATAAATATTGAAAAAGGGCTTAACCTCTATCCAAAATTAAAACATAAATTAAAACACTATTTCGGTGAAAAAATACCGTTTGACAATGAATCATTTGACAAAATTCTTATGTTTGATGTCCTAGAACATATACCAGAAATTCAAATCTACTTATCTAATGAAGTTAAAAGAGTAATGAAAAAAAACTCAATCTTAATTATTCAAACTCCAAACAAATACACAAATATTCCATGGGAAATTGTACAACATAAAAATTTTAAGTACAAAAAATATCATTGTTCCTTACAGTCTTATTATTCTTTGAAAAAACTATTACAAGATTGCGGATTTCAAGAAATTACTTTTCATTATATGCCTGTAAATGATAACTACAATTCATTAATTAAAAACACTACCAACACATTCTTTGTTTTTCTTTATAAAATGATTAATCTATTACCTTTAAGACTACGAACGAATTTCTGGGTAACGGCTAAAAAACCATAAGCAAAGCATTTTACACAGCTTCGCCCCGTGAGTTCGGGAAAATTTTTCACTCACAGTGAGTATAAACGCAAATATTATGCCATAATTTAAGTTTGTGAATAAAAAATACACTAATATGCTTTATTGAATTATTTAATACTAAACAGATCACAGACATTGTCTGAAACTTAACTTAAAACAATAGGTGCTCAGTATGACAAGATCGGACGAGTTGTCAGATATCATTTTGAGACTACCTTATTAAGAGTTTGTGAAAATGAAGGTTTTGCGAGCATCCCTGCTTACAATTTAGAATCATAAAGCAATATTTATTAATACTTAAGTAACCCTACAAGCTGGAAGCATGTAGAACATTTGGGTGTTTTTTCACAGTCTCAATAAGCGATGGTTGAACGATTATTAGACTATATTTTCAAAAAGTTATTGATTTAACTTCTCCATTGCTTCTTCGCGAGTCATGCCTTGAGACACCATAAAGTCAATTGCAGCTTCCAGAGCTTTATCTTTTTCTTTTAGTGCTCTGTCTTTCTCTTGTATAGTCATTTTGCTTTCATTTAATGCTTTCTTACTTTCACTTAATGCTTTATCCTTTTCTTCAACATTCTTTTCCAGATGAGCAATTTTTCGTTCAGTATTTTCCATATCAGCAATTATAGAATCTTCTATATCCATAATTTTTCGGACATCTGATTCTGCAGCTGCCTTTTGTAATCTCCTGATTACTCCTCTGTATTTTTCAGGCAATTCATCTTCGTCAATATTTAGAATATGCTTATTGCTTTGAATATTTCCTTGATCAAATACAGATAAAACCTGTAAAAGTTCTGATTGTCTTTTCGGTTTCAAGTAAGGAATCTGAATAATATAACTGTCATGCGTTAAACATTCAATAAACTCTTCTCGTTCAGAAATCTTTTCTTTGGTACTAATGTCAATATATTCCCGATTAACCTTAATCACCGGTGCAATAGTATGCTGAAGTTTATGACCAAGAAAATATATTGAAATTATTGGTAATGCCTTTGGAGTTTCATAATCATTATTCTTAGGGTAAACATTATTCTCATCACAGTACTGAGAACCAAGATATTTTCTGAAACGCATAATATCCGTATGGAATTTTGCTTTCTGAATTTCTATAATAACAATCTCTTCACTACCATCGTTATTCTTGATTTTTGCTTTAAAATCAATCATAAAGATGGTTATAAACCGTGTAGTATTGTCTGATTTTGATCTAAACTCTGTAGGCTTAAATTCGAGTTCTATTATCTCTCTATCCAAAATTAGTGATAGAAAAAGTTTCGCAACAGAGTTGTCATCAAGTAAATACTTGAAAACTCCATCATATATAGGATTAGCTATAAGCATTGTAACTCCTTTGGGAACAGTAGTTGAACGATGGTTGAACAATTGCCGCACTACTGCTTGACTACGATTAAACGATTGTTTAGGGTTTGCTTTGAGATCTTGGTGTTCTTGGCGGCTTAATTTGTTATTTTAACTTTTTCATTGCTTCTTCGCGAGTCATACCTTGAGACATCATAAAGTCAATTGCAGCTTCCAAAGCTTTGTTCTTTTCTTGTATAATTTTTTTGCTTTCATTTAATGCTTTCTTACTTTCACTTAATGCTTTGTCTTTTTCTACTACATTCTTTTCCAGGTGTGCTATTTTTCGTTCAGTATTTTCCATATCAGCAATTATAGAATCTTCTATATCCATAA
>CAZJNG010000044.1:6999-10240 GCA_964547265.1 uncultured Candidatus Cloacimonadota bacterium
GAAAAAGTTTCGCAACAGAGTTGTCATCAAGTAAATACTTGAAAACTCCATCATAGATTGGATTAGCTATAAGCATTATAACTCCTTTTGGAACAGTAGTTGAACGATTATTTAGGGTTTATTTTGAGGTCTTGGTGTTCTTTGTGGTTAGATTAATGTAGTAGATACAGCTTCGCCCCGTGAGTTCGGGAAATATTTTCACTCACAATAATTATATTGCAGATATTATACCATGGTAGAATATTGTCAATAAAAAAGTTATATACTTACCCTATTAATAATTTTTTAGCTACTATAAACACCTCTAAGTCTTGCAAAATAACGGCATTTTTGGTGAGCAAATACTCTATTTTTCTTTTAAAAATTCAACAACTTTTATCATAAAAAACATCGTTTATTCTCACGAAAACCTTTTTACAAATTACATAACAAATATCAATTAAATATAATTCATAAAGAGGTTTTCTTTTATAGTTATGTTCGATATGGTTAAAAAAAGCTAACAAAAACAACTAAAAGATTACATAGCAACATCTTATAAATCTTAAAATCTATCAATTTCTTCAGGTAAGGTACAAGGGACCTACAGGAAATCGCATCTCCTGTAGGTCACCTGTACCTTCCTTATATATTTCAAGTACTTAGCTTGCAAAAACAGGGCATAAAACAACTTTACAAAATAAACATAATTTTCAAATAAAGACTGTTTGTTTTATGGTTTTTAGTTTTAACAACAGAGAAACACAGAAGACACAGAGAGAAGTTAATATTTTTATCGCTCATCCCTGAAAGTACATAACAATAAGAACCTTATGCAAGCACAATGTCGTTAAGTTAAGCCAATTGTAACTTGAGCTTCCAGCTTGAATCATGCATATTTACTCGACCAAGATGGTCGAGCTACGATAGATATTTTTTCACACATTTCTCACTTCCCAACTCTCAATATTTTTATCTTTTGAGCTGAAATTTATGGCAAGCATTTTTACTTTTCTGCCTTCTTTTAAGTATCTGTCAGCGTATTTTTTCTCAATCATTTGCTTAAAAGCAATTTCTAAATCTTGATCAACCTTAAACTCTATAATATATACAATTTTTGGTGTCTCTATTGCCATATCTAATCTGCCAATGTTATTGAGCATTTCGCAATAAACTCTGGTGTATGCATCAGACATAAGGGAGGTTAGCAAATAATATAGCGAGTGATAATAACTTTCAAATCTGCTTAATTTTGTGATCTGATCAAGGGTATTATCTTGTTTTGGTATCAAGTTATTTGCTATTGAGGTAAAAACGGATTTAACCATTTCAAAATATTCTTCAAATTCTTCTTTTTCAAAGAGTTTTTTCATTCGATATATTGTTGGCATTACATTGTCATTATTGTTATAAATACTTAACAATTGACTGTTAAAACCTTTTCTGACCTCTAAATTTGGGATTGTTAAGACTAACATTTCGCCATATTCAAAGCTGTCTTTAATGGTTAAATAACCGGTTTGGAAAAGTAATGGTATAATTTGAAGTTCTCTAATATCATAAGCTTTAATGGCACTACTACTAAACTCTAAATTTTCTAAAGAGGTCAAATCAAACTGTTTCTCTTTAATCAAATTAATCAAAAATGAGGGAGTGCCGGAATCAAACCAGTAATTAGCTAATTTCTTTAAGCTTAATGCTCTTCCAATAGAAAACGGATTATAAACCGAGACTAATTCATCAGTAAACCTAAAACCGTTATAATGTGCTTTAAACAGTCTATATAACTCTGCTTTGTCAATCTGCATAGATTCTGCCATTGACTCAAAATGAGAATCAAAATTATGTTTTAATTCTTCTTCTGTGTATCCCAAAAAATCACAATATTGTGGATGAGAATCCAGTTCAATCAAATTATTCAAGGTTGAAAATACCGACACCTTACTAAATTTAGAAACTCCTGTCATAAATACTAATCTCAAATGCTCTTCTAATGCTTTTAAATTATCATAAAATGACTTCATAAATTCCTGATTTGCAACTGCAATTTGAAGTCTCTCTTCACCTTTACCAATATGTGAAATGATAGGCTTATCATATTCATCAACTAACACAACTACACCCTTTTGATACTTTTGAGAAAGCTTAGTAATCAGTTCTTCAAACTGCAACTCAGGACTGCTTTGTTGCAATTCAACCCCATACTCTTGGGCTGTTGTGTTAATCCTAAGAGATATAACATTTCTAAGTATTTCATTATTTTCATTACTTATCTTATTAAAATCCAAATGAATAATCGGATGAACATCCCACTCGTAGTCTGTTTGGTAAATATATTGTTCTTTAAACAGCTCTTTGTTTCCTCTAAATACCTCCTTGAATGTATCAATAGTTAAAGATTTACCAAATCTTCTTGGACGAGAAAGAAAATAATAAGTATGAGCAGATATGATTTTGTGAATATATTTTGTTTTATCAACATAGACATAGTTACCCTCTATAATTGACTTTATCTTTGCTGAATCTATAGCTATATTTCTCATTTTATATCTCCTGTAATAATTTCTTAGCTTCTGCAGTTACTTTCATTATGAAATCAGCCTTTGAGTTTGTGTATGCTTCTCTATCATTTTTATATTGTTTTGCTAGTGCAAGCTTTAGTTCTTCGTATTCATTTTTTAATTTACCGTTTTGAATCAAATAATCTCTGAAGTAAATTCTATCCCATAACCAATTTTGAGTAAGGGGTCCAATATGAATATGATAAGAAATGTCTTCCAGACCTGTTGGGGTATATCCTTTTACAAACATCAAATGCCTGGTTTGTTCCTGCATATGAATGTATCCATTATCTACAAAGGTACTTATCAGTATTTTATCTGAAATAGATTCAGGCTTTTGCATAAGGATATCAATTGTTGGTTTAGCGGATAATCCGATTATTGCCGTACTACCTATGTGTTCAATGTTTAAATCTTGAGAAAGAAGACTACGCAAATAATCTCTTTCTCTCTCATAATATGCTTTCCAGTCAGGGTTATAGGGTTTTAGTATAATGGGATAGAGTTGACCTAAATCTTCTTTTGTCATGATTTTCCTTTCAATCAATGTAATCTATGCGGCGAGATTTCCGTTTTAACAAAAGCTTCATAATCTTATTTTTTGACTTCCTGATTTATAAAATATACTATATCTCCCGGATGAGATAAATCTTTTGCTTCAACATTAGCATATTGTACGATATAGGATTCAAGAAGTTCTA
>CAZJNG010000045.1:0-10220 GCA_964547265.1 uncultured Candidatus Cloacimonadota bacterium
CGAAGATTTATACAGTATTGTTTGGGCTGATGAAAGAACAGGTTCTTTAGCATTAATGACACAGATGATTAATGAAAGTGGAGAGCATCTTCTTCAGAGTAACGGAATTGAAGTTTACTACGGTTTATCAGGTAATGCTGATATATTTAAAAGTTTTTCACATAATGATATAACATATATTTTATGGTTAGACACCAGACATGGTACTTTTGGTGATAAGATGTATTATCAAATAATTAATGCTCAAGGAAATGCTGTAATGCCTCATAATGGAGCCAGAGTCTCTCTTGATGATGTTGGTTATATTGCCGAAGATAATTTAAGTGCAAATATTAATTCAAATGGAGAATTGTGTATTGCTTGGACTAGAAATGAAAATACACTATTAGTACCCTATGTACAGATTATCAACCCATCAGGCGAAAGATTGCTTGGAGATTATGGTATTAAATTAAGAGATAATGCTTCTGCAAGACCTACTCCTATTGTTATTAACTGGAGAAATAATGCATGGGAAATCTTCTGGACTGAAAATGTTGACATGGTTTTTTCAATTGTAGGGCAAAGAATAGTTAACGGACAAAGAGTTTGGGGTAACAACGGAAAAGTTGTTCTCCGAGTATATAATGAATTTGAAATGCCTCCGGGAATCAATACTCCTGTTGATATCGCTTTTTCTGATTATTTAATTTTTACATTTGAAAATCTTAATCCTCAAGATTATTCCAGATATATAAATTATAAAATGATTAAAATTACTGATGATGGCGATATTGCTCCGGGTTGGGGACCTATGGGTAAACCAATATATCTGAATTATCAAAATCAAAGTAATGCTTCAGCATTTATCCATGATGAAAAGATAATAGTCTTATGGGAAGAGATAGTTGACGAAGAACTTGATTTTTGTATTCATGCCGCTATATTTGACTTAAACGGAGAACCAATCGGCGAAAATTATAAATATAATTTAACTCCTTTTGAATATGTGCAAAGAGAATATGATGCTTTCATTAATGATTCATATCTGTATTTAACTTTTAGAGATTTTAGTAACTATACTTTCAATTTTAATAAAATTATTACACAAAAATATAGTCTGACTAATAATTCTATTTCTCCTGTTTGGGATGGTGTTGGAAAACCTGTGGTTATAGATGATTATCATCATAGTAAACCTTCAACTGTACCAATGTACTCAAGAGTGCTTGTAGCTTGGGAAAAATCCTTGTCTGTACCAACTGACCCTGAAAGAGATTCGGATATTTACATGAATATGCTAGACCCTGTAAGTGGTAATATACTTGGACAACCAACAGGTTTTGTTGTAAACAATCATAATAAAGATCAAATCGATCCTATTGTCACAAAAAATAATAATACCTTAGTTTCTGTTGTTTGGAGAGATGGACTTTCTTCAGGTAAAGAACCTATACATGGTCTCTATATGCAAAGAGTTAATACTGGAACATTCACTCCTGCTAATGACTTAGCGGTAGATACTCCTGCTCCTTTCAAATCTCTGGGAAATTATCCTAATCCATTCAATCCTGAAACAAAAATTGCCTTTAATATGAATTTTACTGCTGAAGTTAAAATCGATGTATTTAATATTAAAGGTCAAAAGATTAAATCATTAGTTAATGAACTTATGGAAAAAGGAAATCATACTGTATTGTGGAATGGAACAAATGATCAGAATAACCCGGTAAGCAGCGGTTTATATTTCTATAAAATCAGCACCAAAGACCATTCTTCAACTCACAAAATGCTGCTTTTAAAATAATTAACTTGATTTAGATTATTATAGGCGGGATATCCCGCCTTTTCTTTTTATTTATACATTGTTATTTAATCATAATGATTTAGATGGTAATTTAAATTAATTCTTCACCATAAAGCATAATAAAGAATAAAAGATATTGCTTTATTATAAAAAATTATTAGATTTTATATAAGCAAAGGAGTAATTATGAAAAATTTGATTTTTATTATGCTACTGCTATTATTAAGTAATCTATATGCAGTTAATCCCAGTATATTAACTATTGTTTGTGAAGATCAAGAAGATTTTCCTTATGTTCTTGGTCAAGGTTCTACTGTATTGAAAGATAATCCCGGTGCTGTAGTTGAAGCTCTTAGGATTCTTGAAAAGCAGATGGGTATTAAGCTCAATATAGTCCGTGTACCCTGGAGAAGAGCTTTAGAAATGGAATTGAAAAACGGACATGCAGATGCTTTATTTCATGCAAGTTATAGAAAAGATCGAGAAGAGTTTGGGGTTTATCCAATGAAAGCAGGTGTTGTTGATGAGAACAGAAAATTGTTTGCAACAACTTATTCATTTTACAGGATAAAAGATTCCGGGATTGAGTGGGATGGAAAAGAACTAAAAAACTTTAATGGATTAATTGATGCTCCACGAGGTTACTCTATAGTTCAAGATTTGAAAAGTATGTCTTATAAAGTTGACGAATCAGTTTCAACTCAAAACGGATTTCAAAAATTGCTTGCAGACAGAGTTCAATTAGTTGCTGCATTAGAATTTACAGGAGATTATTTTTTAGAAAATAATCCTGATTGGGCAAAAAGAATCGAAAAGATTGAGAAACCTATAGTGGTTAAAGCCTATTACTTAATGTTTTCACATAAGTTTTATAAAGAAAACAAAGCCTTTGCTGAGCTAATATGGGATAATTTGGCTAAGATTAGAGATACTGAATTTGATAAGCTTATGTTGAAGTATTAAAGATTATTTATGCCCTATTTTTAAAAGTATAGCTTCACCGGCCTCAAGTTGTATTTGATAAATACCTTGAGGCTTTTTTATTAATTCTTTTTTAGTTAAGATATCTGAGACGATAAAGCTTTTTGGTAAGTCTTTAAGTTCAAGATTTATTGTTTGAGGTTTAGCAGTAATAAAAGCATTGTTTACATCAAATCTCATTTTTTCAGGTAAATCCTTAAAGTCTTTAGCTTTTGAATTTGTTCTTCGGTTCACAAATATTATATAAACTTGATTTAAGTTATCTTTGTATAACCCGTATTCGACGAACCCCTGATAATTAATATCAGCAATATCTGCTGTAATATAGGCATTGATATTAAAAGGTAACCCAAAACCCCTGTCATTATCGGAAATTAAGGTGTTTTTCTCTTTTATGGTATCTCCTGTCAACCATTGAGCATTCTTAAGGATTTCTTGCATTAAGAGTATATTTGTAATACTGTTTCTTATGACAGATAATTGTTGAGGGAAACTGATTTCATAATTATTGTTGCGAACATTTATTGGTGCAACTTGCCTTATGCCGGTTGAATTACTTAAATCAAGATGAGCTTCTGTAGCAAGTGTAAATAACCAGAGACCATCTGCACCATAACATAAAGGCAAATACAGCAACATTTTTTGTTGAGCAATAGGAGGTGTCATGATCTTTAACCAATTGTTACTTGTAAAGTTATATTTCCCATATACATGTACTATCGGCATAAAAAGCTTGTCATATTCAATGGCAATAATTTTTGTTGCCCTGTAGGTTTTGCTGACAATATCTGTTAAATATTGTATATGGTTTGGATTGTTAACATTAGCAGAATTATAATCTGCCGCTTCATTACCAAAAAGATAGGGGTCAGGATTTATTATTTTTGGATTAGCAGAAGAAACGAAATGCCTTATATTGCTATAATCTAGCTTAGGGTTGAACTCTAGCTCTTTGGGATGACCAAAAGCAGTGATTGCAGTATGCAGGAATCTGTTGTTTTGTATTAAATCATTAATTATGGAGAAGGATTTAAATGAAGGTGCAAGGGGTTCATCATAGGCATCAAAACCAATAACATTGTCGAATTTATCAAAATAAGTAAGTCTTTCTTCAATAGCTGATATTTTACTTGGGAGTTCTTTGTAAAGATTGTCATATATTTCTATACTATCAATATGAAGCTCACTATTGTTATAATATATCAGGCTAGGACTGAAATAATTAATCCTGCCGCCTCTGAGAGAAATTTGTAGTTCATCGTTTTTAATCGGTCTCCATTCTCGACCTTTTTGGTTATCATTCACAAAGAACTGTAATGGTATTAAATCTAAACGCGGATTGTTTTTATTGACGAGATAGTGTTCTTTATACTGAGTCATATCCTGATAAATTTTTTCTTTTATTTCATTAAGATTAAGCTTGTATTCAAACTCAATGTATCCGTCTGAATCTGGGTTTTTCTGAAAGTCCGAGTGGTACAATACATTATTCTTGTTGTCTGCAAATGTTGGTTTTAGTAAATCAGATACATCAAAATCCCAACATAAAAAATTATTCAAACCTTTATAATTGTCTATGGCAATCTTGAAACCAACTTTACATATTGGTTTATGAATATCTATGATTTGTTTAGTTTTTAATCTGAAGTTTATAAATAAATCAGTTTGTTCTTTTAGTGGTATGGGAAAAGTATAGATAAATCTATTGAGATATCCCGGCGTAGTCTCATTCATTAAAGGCATATTTTCTCTGATTGTAAGTCTGTCAAAGACAGTTAAAGAATCATTTTTTAAAGGTTTTAATAATATATGATTATCCTTAATTATGACATTTTTATGATGATTAAAACTGTAAAACCAATCATTTCTTTCATTTAGAGATGATTTATAAGGATAGTCTTGAGTGCGGAAGGCATATTCAGCTTCAAACTTATAATAATTCGCATGATTATTATAATATGGACTACTTTTCAGTCCTGCTTGATTATCCCAGATTAAAATATTCATATTTCTATTTTTAAGTTCTTGAATGCCTGTTTCAGGAAATCCCATGGGTAGGTTATAATATTTTTCATTATAGTAAGTTTTCATTCTAAGAGTATTAATTCCGGTTTGCTCGGAATATTCAAAATATTCTTCATTGTAAATATTAGAATAATCTCCAATTAAGAATGAGTGAGCATTATTGTAAAATAATATTGTTATTAGGATTAAGATAATAATTTTTTTCATACAATCTCCTTATATTGCTAGAATTACAAATTATTGGATATATGTCAAATAATTTCTTCATATAATTTTTGTGTGGCATAGATTAATATTTGTATTATCTTATAATAAAAGGAGGATGAATTATGAAATGTAGAATTTTGATACTATCAGCTCTTATTTTTATGTTGAGCTTTTCTTTTGTTTTTGCAAAAGAAACAATAGTTTTAACAACTCTTGAGTGGGAACCTTATATAGGACAACACCTTCCTAATCAAGGATTTGTATATCAACTAGTTACTGAAGCCTTTAAGCGAGAAGGTTATAATGTTAAGATTGAGTATTATCCTTGGGCTAGAACAGTAAAAATGGCTGATGATGGAAATGTAGATGGATATTTTCCTGAATATTATGCTGATTCAAGGAAAGAATTTGTTCTTTTTTCAGACCCTTTTGATGGAGGTCCTGTAGGCTTCTTTAAATTAAAATCTAATAATATCAAATGGTTAAAGTTAGAAGATCTAAAACCTTATACTATAGGTGTAGTTAGGGATTATGTAAATGAGGATTCATTTGATGCTGCTGATTATTTAAAAAAAGATGAAGCAAATGATGACGAGACAAATTTTAGAAAACTTATAGGAAAAAGACTTGATTTAATTGTGGCTGACAGGTATGTTGGTGAATATATCCTTAAGACAAAAATGCCAGCTAGCCTTAATGATGTAGAATTTGTGAGTCCTCCTCTAATAGAACATAAGCTTTATGTTTGTATCTCAAAAAAGACAAGAAATGCTCAAGAAAAAATAAGTGCCTTTAATCGAGGTTTGGAATCAATGAAAAAAGACGGGACTTATCAAAAGATATTAAGTGATAATAATATTAAATATTGATGTTATTTTGAAGAGATTTATTTTTAATTAATTTTAAAATAAACTGTCAAGCCCTAAATATGGTTGACAGTTTTTTTGGTTATTCATTTCAACATTTAGTGATTTGTTATTCTTTTGCGTATTACTCATGTTAACGAGGCTGTGAAATATTCATAATCATAACATAATTACAGAAAGATTTTGAATAACTCAGATTAAGTAAATTACATATTTAGTAAATAACTGAACTTTGAGATATAATAGAAAAAAGTAATGAAGTAATATTTCTAAAAAATCATCTTAATATGTTGTTTAGGAAGTCTCTTATTGATTATTTATTAAAATAGAAATCATTAATCTTGTCTATGTGTTTTTCTAAAAGATGAATATTGATTATTCTATATGCCGGTAAATAGTGTTTATGATATTCTTCTGAATGACTAAACAAGAAATTTCGTTTAACCAGATTATATCTAATTACATTTGCATCAGCTTTTATATTAGGAATGTCATACTTATTTTCTATAAGATTTACAAGAACAAGCCAGTTTGCTATAAACTGATCATCTGATATGTTTGGATTAATTTCTGTTGAAAGGATAAAAGCCTCAAAATACTCTTCAAGTGAGATTAAATTATCTTTAATAACAGTTAAGCTTAGCCTTATGTAAGGATTAACAGCATCAGCTTTAATGATAACACTAGGGCAAATTATGTTTTGATTAGTTATAGAAACAAATTCTTCTTTCAATCCCTGAACGAATTTATTCTTAGTGTCTTTCGGAAAAATAGATATGTAATTCTTTCTTTCAGCAAGTTCTATAGACAGGTATTCTTTTGCACTATCTTTATCTCTGATTATATGACCCGGTCCATAAACGGTTTGCATGTAAAGTTTATAGATGTCAACCAGGCGAAGTTTACTATGGTGTTGAAATTCTTCATCTATCATCAATAAGATTCTATCAAGTTTATCCTGAGTAAACAGTTTTTGCACTTTTAATAGTCCTTAAAACTTTTATACTATTAATTTCAGTTTCAATAAAAATATCTTTATCTAGGCAAACAAAATCAGCTTTAAAAGTCTTTTTTATTAAGCCTTTTCTATCTTCCTTAAAAGACAATTTTGCACAATTTGTTGTATAAAGCTTTACTGCTTCTTTAGTAGAAAGTCTTTCTTGTTTATTATGATGTCTAACTGCGGCATTGATTCCTTTTAGAGCCGAGAGGTCTGTAATATACCAATCAGAGCCACCGGTTACAGTTATACCGTTATCTGTAAGGGTTTTAAGTCTATTAAGTTTTTTATATCTTTCATCACCTAATACTTTGTGGTAAAAACCATTTTCCTGTCCCCAGAGAGCATCAAACGAAGGTTGTGCTACTACGAACATACCTGACTTTTTAATCTCCTCAATCATATTATCTCTTACAAGTTCGCAATGAATCAATTGATGTCTTAAGTCTTTGTAATTCTTTTGTTGAGCAAGGTTGACAGCCTTGACTATTTGCATAATAGCTTCATCACCAATACAATGAACCCCTGTCTGTAAATTATGAGAATGAGCCTTGTCAATAAAATCATTCCAAAAGTCCTGTGTCTTATATAAAGTTCCTCTGCAATCATAAGGTTTATTATGATAAGCCTCAGATAATGCGGCGGTAAAAGAGCCAAATGAACCATCTGCTAAAACACATCCACCAATACGATTAGCTTTGAACTGTAATGCCTTGTCAAGATTAAAGCTTTGGGGATAGATTTCAAAATCGACGATAAAATCTTTTAAATGTTTTTGCATTAAAGGATAATGTAAAATGTTGTTATTTGCGTCTCCAATCATAGTATGAATAGTTGTATGACCATTTTGTAAAGCAATAGTCTGAGCCTCTCGGTAACAGTTTAGTATTGCATTATCATTTAGATTTTTATGAAAGGTATGTGCTGCTACATCGTTAAGGCTACCTGACAAAAGACCGTTTTCAGGAAACTTAAACTCTTTATTGTTGTTTTTACTGATCATCTTTTCTGCAGATGAGTTTATGACACATGAATGCCCGTCAATTCTTCTGACTAGAACAGGAATATCTTTAAAAATTTTGTTTATTTCTTGTTTTGTGGGAAATCTTTGTTCTTTAAGCTTGTTTTCATCAAGTCTCCATGCAAAAATCATATCTGATATTTCCTGAGCATTTTCAAGGCAGGTTAAGACTTCATCTATTGATGTACAGTTTTGTAAATTAACCCCTTGTTGGTATAAACCACCTTCAAAACTATGTGTATGACTGTCTGTAAAAGCCGGTAAAACAAATGAATTTTGCAAATCAATTTTTTCACAATCAATATCAGGATATTTGTTATGATATGATTCAATCACAATCCCATCATCGCATAGGACAGCGTTGTAAATATTACTATTTTCATCAAGAGAATAAAACTTTGCATTATAAAAAAGCTTTTTCATAATAATCCTTACAATAGTCCTTTAAGCATGTTTAAAAATAAGTTCACAGGAAAGCCCATTACATTAAAATAACACCCGGTAATTTTTTCAATAAACTGAGAACCAAATCCTTGAATACCATAAGCTCCTGCCTTATCCATAGGTTCTCCGGTTTCAATGTATTGCCTTATCTCATCTGTCTGAAGATTTTTAAAGCTAACATAAGTCTTTGCCACATCAACTATTATCTTCTCATTATAAGCAATAGCGACAGCCGTATAAACAATATGACTCTTACCTGACAGCTTGTTTAAAAACTGATAAACTTCGTCATAGTCCTTTGGTTTGCCAAGTATAGTCTTTTCTAAATATACGATTGTATCAGCAGAAATCACCAAACAATCGGGATTATTAGCTTTAGACATTATGTCGCATTTTTTTAAGGCAATTCTTTTTGCGTATCTTTTAGGGTTAATGTGGTCAGAAGGCAATATTGTTTCATCAACATCCGCCGGCATTTGTATGAATTTCACTCCCACAAGTTCTAGTAGTTCTTTTCTTCTTGGAGAAGCAGAAGCTAAGACAACTTTCTTATTTTTCAGTATGTTATGAATCATGCTTTAAACTTTCTTTATAACAGTTTTAGACTAAAAAAAATACAGGGATGCAAGCACACCCCTGTAAGGTTTTATTTTGTTTATTATACATATACCTTTAAAGAATTAATTAAAGAATTAAGAAGTTCAGGTTTTTCATTTACATCTGATTTTTTTAAGAAATCAACTCTTTGTTGGAATCTATCATGAAGAAGTTTTTTATAATCTTCGTAGTTATTTCTTGATTTTGGGTTATATTTTTCATAGTAGCCGGGTAAAACAGTATCTATTGATTCTTGTGTAGGTATTTGAGCTCCGGGTAGTAAGTCCCAATCTTCCCATTGAAGTTTATCTGTGAGGATAGCAGTTTGCAGAGTTAAAGAAGTTTGAAGGGGTATAGCTTCTAGTTCCGCTTCAGAGTTTTTCCAATATCCTAAAGAATTAAATGAATAAAAATCTGCTCCATGTTCAGAAATCTTTAAAAATGATTGAACATCTCTATATAGTTCATACACTCTAAAAGGATTAGCGAAAGGCTCAAAAACTAATTTTTTTAAGTCTTCTGCTGAGACATTTTCAGCTTTGTTTCTTTTGGTGATGAGAGCTGCTCCCATAGCAACAGCTAAATAATCATTTGTAAGTTTAATTACAGGAGGAAGCACACAATCTTTCATTAACCAAGAGAGAGCCATTGGGAAAGAGCATCTATTTACCCATTGACCAAGTACATCTCTATCGATTAAAGCACGACCGTTTGACTGTCTTAAATCTAAGCCTACAGGTAGTTTTTTACCGGCAATGTCTATAATAGCATGATTCATAACTGAAATCATATATTTCCAGTCAGGATTGTCAGGTTTTCTACTGTCTGTTTTATCAAAAAGAGTTGGTTCCCAAGCACGACAAAGATTATGTTCTACATCAATCTGGAAAGCATCATCGTGTAAGACAACTTTTTTAAAACCTTTAGGTAATGTCCCACCGTTGTCATGTGAGTTCGTGTGTGACGATTTTCCTGTACCTGATAACCCAAAGAAAGCGATTGAGCGTTTACCTAATTGATGATAACTTGAATCTTCACAAGAAGTAAAGTCAATTTCTTCGATACCTCCATGACAAGCGGCCATTCCTAACCTCATGCCCGATGTCCAAGCTAAGGTAAGTGTGCCTTTTTTTCTTTCACCGAAATATCTCATTCCGAGGTTAACAATAACATTTTGCTTTTCGTCAACAAGTGCAAGTTGTGGTGCTCCAACATTATTATAAAAACTATCACTACATGTCCATTCATTAAAGGCTATTAAAATTATATCCAGTATCGGAACTTCAGGTGATT
>CAZJNG010000046.1:0-7880 GCA_964547265.1 uncultured Candidatus Cloacimonadota bacterium
CCAGGACTGGGAAACGGAGTTTTACAAGATATCCTGTTTAATGCTACAATAAATCCCAAAAGAAAAGTATCAACCTTAAATGAGAGAGAGCAAATAAGGCTTTTTGATTCAGTAAAACATACACTAAAAGAAATGTCAAACAAAGGTGGCAGAGACACAGAAACAGACTTGTTTGGTGCTAAAGGTGGATATAAAACTAAAATGACTAGCAGTAATTCCAAACAACCTTGCCCTGAATGTAAATCAAATATAATAAAAGAATCCTATCTCGGTGGAAGTATTTATTACTGCCCAATTTGTCAAAAACTGTGATTTACCAGAAATTATTGTTTTTAGTCTATTTTAATAATGGTATGCGCGAAAATAATTAAAAAAAGTTGACAAAAAAACATACATGAGTAGTTTATACTAATAGAGTAAGAATTAAATAGGAGGATAAGATGAAAAGAGTATTAATCTTGCTTGTAATTTTAAATTTTATAATCGTTTTAAATGCACAAATAACATTTGATAAACCTAATTATAATTTTAATCCTAATTTTCAACTCGGAGGGATTATTAATCCTAATCAGATTAAAATGAATCATTCACTTTCTTTTATGAGCGGAGCTTCTTCATCAGGACAAGGATTTTATCAATCAACTTATACAAACCATTTAAAATTTGATTTACGAGACAATCTTAAATTTAATGTTGATTTGAGTTTTGTCAATCTTGGTTCAATGAGTCATGACAATGATTGGAAGTTTAGCTCCAATAATGATAATCATAATGTAGTAGTACCTGCATTTTCTCTTGAATACAAACCTTCTGACAATACAAAGATTTACTTTGAATACCGTCAAATCAGAGGTTATCAACACAATAATTATAACAGATATCATGACACTTGGTGGAGATAATTGGATTTATCTTATTTTCCTTGGTTTGTACTTACTTTTGCAGGAATTATCGGTACTTGTATTGGAAGTTTTCTCAATGTTATAATCTATAGATTACCTTTAAAACAATCAATTGTTTTCCCTGCATCGCACTGCCCAAACTGTAATAACAAGATTCATTTTTATGATAATATACCAATTTTAAGCTATCTCATTCTTAAAGCAAAATGCAGAAACTGTCATGCAAAGATTTCCTTTAGATATTGTGCGATAGAGATTATAACCGGTTTGACATTTATTTTAATTATTTTTAACAACGATTACTTGCTTGATCTTAATTTATTAAAACATATAATATTCCTTTGTACAGGAATTATAGTAGCTTTTATTGACGGAAAACACTTTATCATTCCAGATGTAATTACTTTACCTTTAATAGTAATTGGCTTAGTTTTGGGTTATTTTTCAGGAAATATTATTGATTCCTTAATTGGAGCATTTAGTGGTTTCGTTGCCTTTTATGCAATAGCTTTAATGTATTATTTCACAAAAAAAGAAGAGGGTTTAGGAGGTGGAGATATAAAATATATTACAGCAATAGGTGCATTCTTGGGTGCAATAGGAACTCTCTTTGTAATGTTTTTATCATCATTCATAGCCCTGTTTGCTTATAGTTTAATTTATAAAAAAAACAACCGTAAAAATTCTAATGACAATTCACAAACAAGTGCCATGCCTGTTATCCCTTATGGTGTATTTTTAGCTATAGCAGGGATATTCTACCTACTGTTTGGAGAATTATTTACTAACTGGTATTTATCTTTCTTATATTGAATAAAGACCATTACTCATACCAAAGCTAAATGAAACCATTTGAAATATTTGTTCAAGTTCAAAATGGTTTAGAAGATATTGCATTAAAAGAACTTGAAAGATTAGGTATTAAGAACTACAAAAGATACAAAGGTGGTTTTGAACTAGTCGGTCATTTAAATATTGTTTACTTATTAAACCTAAAAGGATTATGTTTTAGTAGAGTTTTAATCAGATTACACAAATTTATTGCTAAAACTTTTTACGATTTAGAAAAAGAAATTAAAAAAGTTGATTTTTTACCTTATCTTAAAAAATTTGATAATCTCTGCATAAGAGTAAATTCAGTTACTTCATCTCTTTATCATGAGTCAGGTATTCAAGAACGACTACACACCTACATATCAAAACAATGCAATAAAGACTTTAATCTGGTCGGAGAATCTGATACTCCTAATACCCAATTGATTTTACTCACCTCTCAACATGATCATTTCATTCTCAGCATTGATAGCTCCGGTCAACACTTGCATAAAAGAGGGTATTTAAGCCACAGAGCAATTGCCCCTTTACGAGAAACAATTGCAACCGCTATGTTTATTTCAGTATTTGACTCTGATTATGAAGTTATTTGTGATCCGTTTTGTGGTAGCGGGACAATACCAATAGAAATTTCTCGATTCTTTTCAGCTTTAGATTCGGATAATTTCAGGACTTTTAATTTCATGAAATGGGATAATTTCAAAGAAGAGTATTTTAAAAAAGTTAAAAATGAACATCTTCAAACTTATTCAACTGCACCTTGCATCATTGGTTTCGATATCCTCGATAAAAACATACAGGATGCAAAAAACAATTTTAAATCATGCAAACTTAAAAACAATATTGTATTTGAAACCAAAAACTTCTTTGACATAAAGAAAGAATTTTTCTCAGAATACAAAAAAGCTCTGATAATCACCAATCCTCCATGGGGAAAAAGAATTTTTAACACAGACTTCAAAATGATACTAAATAAACTTAACTCCTTTAATAATAAACCTGATATAGTTTTAATAATTCCTGATAATTTTTTAAAAAATATTAGGAGATATAAAACATTATTCAGCATTGAATCCGGTAGTATTATTGTATCAGCAATAAAAATTATAGATTTTTAATTTTTTTATTGACATTTGGTAATAAATCACCTATCTTTATATTATACAAGAATCAGAGGTGATTAATGGAAGAATTAGATTGTTTAGATAAGTATGAAAAGATTAATAACTCATTCAGATGCAATAATCTACTTAATGAAGATGAGTGTGACGAACTAATAGATATTTGCTATATTAAAAAATATATCCATATTTACATTGATACTGTCAGCTTAAAATGTACTTACTATTTAAGAGCTAGCAATTTTGATAAAGCAGAAAAACTACTAATTTTATTAAAGTCAAATTTCTTTGAGGATAATTACAACAACCAACTTAATTATTACAATCTTATGGGAATGTTTCATTGGTATTATAATCAAAATTTTAATAAATCAATTGAATATTTAGAGGAGGGGACAAAATTAATAAATGACAAGTTAATTGATAACAATAAATTTATCTATTATAATTATCATACACAAGGAGTTGTACATTGTTCATTAAGAGAGTATGCCAAAGCATACAAGTTTTTAACGAAAGCTGATAAAATTCACTTGGATAAAAAAGACGATAATATCAAAGTTTCAACCTATAATTGGTTAGGTATAATTGAAACAAAGTTTCAAGAGTATAAAAATGCTTTAGTTTATTTTGAAAAAGCAGCTAAAATATTAAAAAAACAATTAATGTTCGCACCTTATGCCGACATTCTTAATTCTATCGGTCTGGTTTATTTAGATCTATTTAAATATTCTTTTGCAAAAGAGTCCTTTGCTGAGTCTATAGATTTAGCTAAAAAATATAAAATTGATATTATACTTGCAGATGCGTATAACAATTATGGTCTTGTTTTTAAAGAAGAGAATGATATCCAAATGGCAGAAGAATATTTTATAAAATCTCTTGAAGTAAGAAACAGATGTAACAACTTTTTAAAAAAGGCATATACCTTAGGAAATTATGCACTTTTAAAAATTAAACAGAAGGATTACAAAACTGCAGAAAAATTATTTTTTGAATCTCTAGAGACTTTAAAAAATAATGAAGACAAGATTTTCCTCTCAAAAACTTATGTTAATCTTGCCGAACTTTATATAGAAACTAAAGAATATCAAAAAGCTAATAAATTTTTAATTAAAGCAAAAACTA
Organism: uncultured Candidatus Cloacimonadota bacterium; assembly: GCA_964547265.1. Taxonomy (GTDB): domain Bacteria; phylum Cloacimonadota; class Cloacimonadia; order Cloacimonadales; family WRIO01; genus JALNXV01. Next base: position 3,986 of record CAZJNG010000046.1, read on the forward strand.
TTTATAAAGACTATTGTAACGGTTCTGATGACTGTAAAATGGAGTTCATCTTCTTTTTTAAAGCATACTTAAACTATTATAAGGAAATGAAACAATATAAAAAAGCACTGGAATATTTTGAATACTATCATGATGCAAGAAAAAGATTTACCGATATAGAGACTACCATGAAAGCAGAACTTTTCCATACAAAAACTGAAATTGAAAAAATAAGATATCAATATGAAAACAGAATAGAAAAAGAAAGAATTAAGGCAGCACTGGCAATGGCAGTAACTGCTAATCATGAAATTAACCAACCATTAACTGTTATGCAAACTGCTGTAGATATAATTAATAACCCTGAATTTCTTCACTTTCCTTTAGATAAACAAAAAAAATATACTGTAAAAATCAGCGAATCTATCGAAAAAATTAATCATATACTTAAAAGATTCAGAGATCAGTCAAACATTAGCTTTGATGATTATATGAAAGATTCTACAAAAATGGTTAAATACAATAAAGAAACAGGATAAGCCTGGCTTATCCTGTTGTGCTTTAACATTTACTATTTAAGTAATAATACTTTTTTTACAGCTATTTCATAAGTTGAATATGCTTTTATAAAGTATATTCCTGAAGACATTTTTTGACCGTTATCACTTTCTCCATTCCATTGCAATCTCAAAGTATTTACATTTGGTGTATCATTATATAAATCTCTGACTTTTTGCCCTTTAACATTAAATACAGACACTATCAAACTTGATCTGCTATCTTTTAAATTAAGAGATATATTAAGCAAAGGATTAAATGGGTTTGGATAAGTTTCTAAAGTAATAAAATTAGGTCTTATCATTGCATCCTGATCATCGAGAGGTACCCAATTTTGACCACCTGTGCCACCAAAAGCACCCATATCATTTCTAAGTTCACCCAAAGCAGGATACAATGCATAACCTACATTTTCCGGGTCTTCAATATCATTATAAATTGCGTTTGGATGTCCTGCATCAATACAAGGAGAATTATAACTTAGATACCAGTGTTCATATACAGTTTCAAACTCATATCCAAAACCTTCTGATGGATTAACAAAAAGAGGGTCTTCGTTAATATTACCGACACCATCAACTCCATTAACGCAAGAATAAGAGACTTCGCTAATTCCATTTAAATCATATACAGGACTTGAACCATTAATAATTGAATTTCTTATAACAGCGGTTGACATAGAATTCAGAAGAGCACCACCGGTAGAAACTGTATTAAGATTATTATAAACAGTACAATTATCCATTTCTAAAAATGAGTTATTTTTGAAGAATACAGCACCGGCATTTCTACCTGTATTATTAACTATTACATTATTTTGCAAGTAAAGGTTAGTTCCTGAAACATTAATTGCTCCTGAATTATTAGTTGAATAGTTATTTGCAAAATAACTGCCTTTGATTATTGAGTTTGTTGAATTACTAATATCTACTGCAGGACCGACAATTGTTGAAGTATTGTTCAAAAACTGACAAGCTTCTACATAAACATTAGACATTGATACTTTAAGAGCAGAACTGTTAGCATTCTGAAAAACTGTACTATAAAATCTAGAAGTATCTGCAGATGCAACAATATTAAGCCCTTTCCATGAAGAATCAGAAGTTAAAATTACTTCATTATGCTTTTCTCCATGTATCTGTAAAGAACCATAAACAATAAATTGAGTATTTTCAGCAAAATTTAAAGTAACGCCGGCTTCAATAATTAAATCTAAATTAGCTGAGATTTCAATATCAGAAGTTATTGAATAAGGAGAATACTCAGCAGACCAAACGCCTGCAACGACTCCGGAAACATCTGAAGGATCAGTTACTGTTATTAAGTTTTCCATCACAGTAGTAACAGGTTCTTCTTCATTTTCGCTTGTAATTGTTAATGTCACGGTATATGAACCAATTTCATCAAAAATCCAAACCGGATTTTGTTCATTACTGTCAATTATACCATCATTATTAAAGTCCCAAGCCCAAGAAGTTATCTCTCCATAAGGTAATGAATGGTCTTTAAATCTTACTATTAATGTTGGAGGTCCTTGAGTAATATTTGCACTAAATGCAGATATTGTCCCGGTAAAAGCTGTATAATTAGCTTGTAAAATTTTCTTTGAAGTACCTAATGTTTGAACTAGTGATACTGCTCTAATTTCTTCGATATTCCATGAAGGGTCAATGTCAAAACTTGCTGAATAAACCTGAGTTTCACCTACAGTAGTTAAATTAAAAACCTGCTCATGATTTCTAACTACTAAAAATCTTGGATTTGCAGGTCCGTCAAGAGTTAAAAAAGTATAAATTCGATTGTTTGTTTCAGTGAAATTATCGGTTACTTCTACAAAAGAATTAACAACTAGTTGCCCTTCTGAATTAAATTGTAAATTCATGTTAAGTTCCATAGGACTGTTATAATTAATCAACTGATTATATCTTGTCAAATAATTAGAGTACATACTTCCTGAAGGAAGACCTCCAACTGAACTTAAAGTACCTCCGAACTGAGCGTGTGGAACTCCATTTACATTATAAAAATTTGCTCTTGCAGATGCACCGGGAGAGACGATACTTGTACCTGTGTACCATATCAATGGTACGACTCTCTCGTGTTGATCAAAGAGATCTTGCAACCCAGCCTGGGCTGATGGACAATAACCGCAAGTTGTTGTCTTGAATACTTCTCCGACTACAAAATAGTCTGAGGCAAGCATCAAGGAAGAAATGAATGCTATTAACAAAAATAGCATTAATTGTTTCTTCATAGACATTTCTCCTTTCATTTATTGTTATAATACTATAACCTTTCATATCAGTGAACACAAAGATCCTTTCATAATCATTATGGCTTTACCCCTAATCAACACTCTGTTATTTTTTAGTTCTAAAACCAATCTACCACCTCGTGGTGAGCATTGAAATGCCTTATACGATAACTGATCAGGATTCTTCTTATGCCAGTAATCGACTAAAACTGTGTGTGCTGAACCTGTAACAGGATCTTCATTTATTCCTTCCCATACAGCAAAACATCTGGAGAAGAAGTCATATTCATCATCACCTTTTGAAGTAACAATGAAACTGTTAAATGGCGATATATTTGCTCTTTTCATTTTAGTGAAATCTATATCAAGATTAGTAATCTCTTTAGGTTCTATCTCTAATAACAAATATCCTGACTCTTTAGATTGAAAAAACCTTCTTCCGGTACCTGGTAGTCCGATAGCTTCTTCTAGACTATGATAAATAATATTTGATTGTTCAACAGGGTGGATCGGAAAATCCATAACGATTTCATCATTATCTTTTACTACAGTAAGCAAGCCTGATTTAGTCTTAAACGACAGAGTTTTTTTTAAATTAGGATTTTGATTCCAAATTACAAATGCTGTTGAAAGAGTTCCATGACCACATAAAGGTACTTCTGTTTCAGGTGTAAACCATCTTAAATTGAAATTTTCAGGCTTTGTTTTATCTTGTATAGCAAAGCAAGTCTCTGAAAAACCAATTTCAAAAGCAATTTTTTGTTTTAAATCATCGCTAATATCTTCTTCCAGTAAACATACAGCCGCAGGGTTACCCTTAAAAGCTTCATCAGTAAACGCATCTACAAAAAACAGAGAATAATCAACTTTACAATTGTTGTTACTAATATTGTTCATGATTTAATCCTTTAAAATTAGGAATTTACGAGTTAAAGATTCATTATTATGATTTACTTTAACAAAATAAATCCCGGACGATAATTTAATAGAATCAAGTTTTAAATTTGATTCATATCCTTTGTTATTATGAACCATTGATGATTTAAAAAGCCTTTGACCTTTGATATTATAAACTTCAATCTCAGGAACTGAATTATTTTTAGC
>CAZJNG010000046.1:7890-10206 GCA_964547265.1 uncultured Candidatus Cloacimonadota bacterium
TCTACATTTATATTTAAAAAATCTTTAACAGGGTTGGGGTAGATAGACATAACTATATGTTCATTTTGTATAGGAAGCATTATTTCATCATCAATAGAAGTAAATAGGCCAAAGTGATTCATCGTTACTGTTATTAATGACCACCTATGACCGGAATCAACAATACTTTTTAAGTCAAAATCATAGAAAGCGGTTTCTCCAAGAATAACATTATTGAATACTCCTTTTACATTATCTGCTCCATCTTTAAAAGCAATAGTAGAATTATTGGCATTGATGTAATTTGTAGAATAGTGTGCATCGATACTATTGTCATTTGTTAAATTATAGCTAACATCAAGAAATGGTGATACTTGTCCGTATATAGAGTAATTCGCATTAGATGCCTGAACAAAATCAGCTCCTAGTACTGTATTTAAAAATTGATTAGTCAATGTATTAGAATAGGTAAATATATTATTAGAGTTTAAAACTTCAGCAATATATTGCCCAATAACAAGTAATTGTCTTCCGTTTTCAATCATTGTTGACAACTCTGTCAATAATTCATGATTTAAATAAGGTGATACTGACGGAACATTCCAAATTAATATTCCTTGTTCAGGCAAAGTATAAGGTGCAAAATTTGCATACCCTGCTCTAAAAAGACTAACACTAGGTCCGTCTTGATAAGTTAAAGCTTCGATTAAGTAATTATCATCTTCGTTCATATTATCTTGAATTACAAAGATATCAACATCTTCTGTAGCATAATAATGATTAATATACTCTACATGATCGTTTATTTCAGCCCTTAAACTAAAATTGCCGTACCCTAAACTTGTTGGATGTATTGTAGCATGAAATTCATGATATCCGCCACCTGTTATTTCAACATTTGCAAAACCGAAAGCAAAACAACCTGTATGGTCGCAAAATGTAGCATTCCAACCATTTGGTAAATCATCATTTATGATTTGTATATTTAAATTCCAGATTGAATCAGTATCATAAGCTGTGTTCATAACAGCAAAATATTCATAATCAATATAACCGGTACTTGCTCCTATTAATGATAGATTATTATGATTGATAACTCTAAATGGTGCTTTTATTATGTTAGTTGAGGATGCTTGGAGTATATTATAATTTGAATCTCTAATGACAATAACAACCTTATGATTAGAATTAATATTTTCTGAGAATGTATGTCCTTTTTCTAACACCTGACCATCAGAAACAATATTTATAACTTCATTATGAATGTTTCTTACTATATTACGATTAACGGAGTTAGCTTCTTTTTCTACCAACATATAGCTAAGTAATAAATTTGAATGAGTTATACTATCTTCTGCATCACGAATAATAAAATTAACTTGATTACCTGTTACTGATAAATAATCTATATACATTTCAGAAGAATTAAATTTTGCCGATTTCATTTCTCCAAATACCGGCTGACCAAAATTCATAACAGGATGATAATTATTCATCTTTTTTCTTCCATTCATAAAAATGGAAACTCCATCAGATGCTTCAAGATTTGTAAACATTTCTTGAGTTTGAGTATTACCAAATTGTGAAGTTGACGGATAATAATGTAAAATAATCAACTCTTCTTCTGAATAAGTAGTCTCTAATCTGAGATTTCCTTCATTAATTTCACCAATATTTGAATCATTTCCTACAGTCATTTCCATAACATTAGTCATTGGGAAAAAAGGTGTTGCACTTATAAGTACAAATGCAAACAGTAAACAGCTCAGTAAAACATAATTTTTCTTCATTTTTACTCCTTAAAATCTTGTTGTTAGAGAGAGTTTTAAGCCTTCAAATGGTGCCTGATACTGACAAACTCCATTTCGGCATACTTTCCCGCCTTTTTCTTTTCCTAAAAATAATTTTACTTCTGTATGGTCAGCAATAGAAGTAACCAGCTCAGAACCTAACCACATTGAATTTTTACCAAAATCATCTTTTCCTGTAAACTCATACTCGCTAAAGACTGAAACAGATACTCTATTGAAGCTTATATCAAACTGTAAATACGGCTTATGTTTTTGATAATCTACTTCAAAATGCTGTTCTTCAGTATATGACCATGAAAATTTTGTTAAAATTGGGTTAGACAAATTAAAAAAACCCATAGAAACAGATGGTTTTGATTCTTTTTCCCAGATTGAAAGCTTATCTTGTTTTTTCTCAAGTTGTTCATAATCCAGAACAATAGTAACATTTTGCAAATTCTTCATATATTCTAAAAAAAGATTTGAGTGTCTGACAGAAAAATTTCTATTCCATGATTCTGCATAACTAACTAAGTATTGATTATTC
>CAZJNG010000047.1:0-10177 GCA_964547265.1 uncultured Candidatus Cloacimonadota bacterium
ATGTTATAAAGCAACAAGCAAGGGTGCTTGTTTAACAATTCTACATTTTGGGACAGACTCTGAAAAACGGGGTTATGAGACTATTAAATTTTTTTAAGAGAAATTACTACAAATTAGTTTAAATTTCTGCTTGCATAAATTAAATGTTAAAATTTGATGTTTTTTATCTGCAGAAAGTGAGATAAAATTACGGTTAGCAAATTAATATTTACTAACCGTTATAATGTATATTCGATATTATTTTTTTTGTTGAGCTTCTTCTCTCAATATTTTAGCATATTGAAACATATCTTCCAGGGTTTCAAATCTGTCAAAAAGAGATATAGCTTCAGATAATTGTGTATCAAGCGGAATAGCTCTTTTGTAAGCTACTATTTCCCCAAATTTTTTATCGACAATATCTTTAGAAAGAGAGATTTCAATAAATTTATAAGCACTATCAAGTTCAGTACTTTCATAAGTTAAGCCTTTTTCTACACCATACTTCAAGAACTCTTCAATAAGCTGTGGAGAAGCAACAAAATCTTCATCAATATCATCTTTATTTTTAACATAATAATCAACACTAAAATCAAAGAATAGATTTTTTCTTCTTATCTCCATTACAAGTTTTGAGAACTTATCCAGAGGAATATCAATATCAGGGACAACACCTCCGCCACCTTTGACCTGTCGTCCATTGACTGTGAAATAGATATGCTCTTCATTTTCTTTATCAATGGCTTCCTTTTCTTCATTTGAAACTTTTTTACCCATTAATAATTTGTCATTAATATCTTTATGAATACATCTGCCGGACTTAATATAATACTTCGAAATAGTAACCTTTAATCCATAACCTTCAACCAAAGGATATAACTGTTGCACCGAACCTTTACCAAAAGAAGTTTTACCTACAACCAAACCCTTATCCCAATCTTGCAAAGAACCCGCAAAAATTTCAGATGCACTGGCACTTGCTTCATTTATTAGCACAACCACAGGATAACCTGAACGCATACGGTTATATCTTGTAAAATATTCCCGATTGGTTTCTCTGACCCTGCCCTTAGTCGAAACAACTAATTTATTAGGTCCAATAAATTCATTTACAGTATCTACAGCTTCATTGAGTAAGCCTCCGGGATTAAATCTTAAATCAATTAATAAACCCCTGATTCCTTCTGCTTCCAAGTTGTTTAGTGCCTGTCGTAACTCTACTGTAGTATTGGCATTAAATTGCCTTATTCTGATATAACCTATTCCGTTATCAAGTTTAAAAGCATAAGGAACACTTTTAATCTTAATTATATCACGGATAATATCAAAATCAAGCACCTCTTTTACTCCCGGTCTTTGAATACCTATTAAAACACGAGTTCCTTTTTCACCTCTCATTCTTTTAATTACATCTTCCGTATTCATGCCAACCACATCAACATTATCAACAGAAACAATCTTATCTCCCGCTTGTATTCCCATTTTATAAGCAGGGGTTCCTTCAATCGGGGAAACAACGGTTATATAATCACCTTGTCTGTCAATAGTGATACCAAGACCTCCGAATTCACCCATAGTATTAGTCGTGAAGTCTCTAAAATCATCGGGCGAAAAAAAGGTAGTATGAGGATCAACATCCTCAAGCATTCCGTTAATTGCATACTCTATCAATTCTTTAAAAGAAATTTCCTCGACATAATTTTCTCTAAGTTTCAATAATACATCAGAAAAAAGTCTGATATACTTATAATAATCTTGCTGATCATTTGTATTTGAAGCATTGGCTAAAGAATAATTAAATACAACACTTCCGGCTAAAACCCATATAAATATTATTGAATAAAAAGCAACTTTATTTGAACGAATAATTTTTATCATTATATACTCCTTTAATTGATAAGATAAGGATCTATTAACAACTTAATCTCTTGATGAAGTTCATCAACAGTCTTCATACCATTTAATATTATAAATCTTTTTTCATTTGAAGCAAGTTTTAAAAAAGCCTCTCTAACATTTTTATGAAATTCTTCAGGTTCATTTTCGAGCCTGTCCGGTTTTTTATATTTAATTCTGTTTATTGATTCTGTAACAGGTATATCTATAAGAAATGTTATATCAGGCATTAAGTTACAAGTAGCAAAATTATTCATATACACAATCTTTTCATAATCTATCTTTCTGGCAACACCCTGATAGGCAAATGTAGAATCATAATATCTGTCAGAAATAACAATATGATTATCATTTAAAGCAGGTATTATCTTTTGTACTGTGTGTTGATTTCTTGAAGCAAGATAAAGTAGTAATTCTGTTTCAGGGGTCATTTCGATATTGTCAGGATTTAAGATAATTGACCTGATTTGCTCTGAAATAAGCGTTCCGCCGGGTTCACGAGTAAGTACAACTTGAAGGTTTTGAGTATTTAAATAATCTTTAAGCAGGTTTGCTTGCGTTGACTTTCCGCAACCTTCAATTCCTTCAAAGGTTATAAATAAATTTTTCATTATATTATTGTATCCTTTTTATATAAATCATCATTTCTATCAGGATAATCAAGTAAGTAATGCAAACCTCTGCTTTCTTTTCTGATTAAGGCGGATTGAACAATCAATCGAGCAATAATTGCCATGTTCCTGGTTTCAATTACTTCTTTTCTGATGCTGTTATGATGATAAAAATTATCAATTTCTCTGTAAATGGTATCAACTCTGTTTTGTGCATATTTTAAAAGTCTTCTGCTTCTGGTTATGCCTACATAGTTTTGCATGGTATGTTTTAATATTTCTCTGTTATGAGCAATGATAACCCATTCATTTTCGTTAAAAGTTCCAATTTCATGCCACTCAGGAATGTCAGGAAACTCAACTTTTTCAAGATTTGAAGGATGTTTTGCTGCTCTGTAAGCTATTACAATGGCTTCTAACAATGAATTAGATGCAAGACGATTTGCTCCATGTAAACCTGTACAAGCTACTTCTCCGGCAGCAAAAAGGTTTTGAATATCAGTAATACCATCAACAGTTGTTAATATTCCTCCACAAAAATAATGTGCTGCCGGAGCAACAGGGATATAATCCTTAGTGAAGTCTATACCTTCTTTTCGACATTTTTTATCTATATAAGGGAAATGAGTCTTAAGTTTCTCATGATCTATCACTGTAGCATCAAGATAAACATACCCGTCATCTCTTTTTTTAATCTCAGCATCAATAGCTCTGGCAACAATATCTCTTGGTGCCAAATTACCTCGAGAGTGATATTTCTCCATAAAAGGAGTACCATCTCGTAATCGTAAAATAGCGCCCTCTCCTCTTAATGCTTCTGTAACTAAAAATGTTTTTTCTTTTTTATACAATGAATTGGCATTATGATTTAAGGACTCTTGCTGAAGAGCGGATTTTGTGCCGCCATTATGAAATGCTGTCGGATGAAACTGTACAAACTCCATGTTTGCCACTCTCGCACCTGCAAGTTTTGCCATCGCAATACCATCACCTGTAGCTACCTCAGGATTTGTATTATGTAAATATACCTGACCTGCTCCTCCTGTTGCCAACATTGTTTTATTAGCAACAAAAGCTTTTATATTATTCTGTTTTGTGTCTAGAACATAAGCTCCCCAACAGGTAATTCTAGGGATAAATCCTTCGTCTTGCAAGATATGATGTTGAGTAATCAAATCAACGGCTATATGGTTTTCAAATATTTGAATGTTCTTATGCTGTTGACATGATTTTATTAAGGCTTGCATAATCTCGTGTCCGGTAGAATCAGCAGCATGAGCAACTCTCTGCTGTGAATGACCACCTTCACGAGTAAGAGACAAATTTTCAAAAGATAAATCAAGGTGTTTATTTTTAGGAGTAAATTTCGTCCCTTTATCAATCAGATATTGTATTGCATTAGGACCGTCCTGAACAATATTTCTGATAACAGGAATCTTTCCAAGTTCCGCTCCGGCAATATATGTATCTTGAATATGATTATCAAAACTGTCAAGATTACCTAAAACGGCAGCTATCCCGCCTTGAGCATAATCTGAATTACAGTCAGACAAGGAATTCTTTGTAATTACTGCAACTTTTCCGTAATTAGCTACTTCTAAAGCATATACAAGTCCTGCAACTCCTGAACCTATAACTAAAAATTCAAAATGTATCATTATTTCCTTCTATCTGTAAAAGAAAACATCATTACTAATGCATCTTCAACAGGATTACTATAATATCTGCTTCTAATATAAACAACTTTAAAACCAAGTTTATGATACAAAGCGATTGCAGATTTATTTGTTTTTCTTACTTCTAAAAAATATTTGTCATATCTTTTTAGATGTAATTCTATAATTTTATTTAAGAAATAAAATGCCAAACCTTTATTTTGATGTTTAACATCAACTGCAATATTGCAAACATTGTACTCATCTTGCACTCCAATGCCTATAAAAAAGGCTAAAATCTCATTAGTTTGCAAATCATATAATATCAAAGATTCATTATAAAGTAAGGATTCTTCAAAAGCCTGCATCGGCCAAGGAGAAGGAAAGCACATAGTTTCAATATTAAAGACTTGTGCCAAGTCAGATTTTTTCATCAATCTGATTCCCAAATTCTTCTCTTTGTCTTTAAATTCCATTAGTACTCCAGAATTTGACCGGGTTTGATAATGACTATACTTAAATTATCTTTTTTAACTGTTTCCAGTTTGTTTTTACTCATTAGATGATTTTGAGAAACTCCTAGTTTAATTGCTATCTGAGCAAGTGTATCACCGGACTGAACTTTATATTGACCTGATTTCGCATCACCGGTTGATTTGCCTTGCAAATGCAATGTCTGACCAATATAGATAGTATTGGAATTTAAATTATTCCATCTTTTAATGTCATCAACTTTTACATTATACTTTCTGGCAAGTCCGATAAGTGTTTCGCCTTTACTAACTTTATGGCTGATTGTTTGCCCCGGTATTAAGAAAGGTGAATTATTTCTTACTAGAAACTTTTTTTCTATACTTGCTACTAAAACAGAATCGGGTGTGGCTTCAACAGGCACTAGGATTTCATAATTTCCTGCAGGAACGATTAAATGATTGATTTTAGAATATCTGCCGACTCGTCTTTGTGAAAGCTTAATCCATGGATTGAGCTCCCAAATCCTACCGGCTGTTGTACCATAGGCACTTGCCCAATCTGCTAAATCATAAAAACCTTTTAATTCCAAATTCACAAGTTTAGCTGTTTCAAGCAGTGGAGGAAGTCTGTCAAATTTCTTTTCAAAGATTTCCTCTTCGTGGTCAAAAATTATCTTTGTAGCAAGAGCTCTCCAGACATAATTATTAGTTTCATCAAAACGCATAATTAAAGAAAAGAAATCTTTACCATTTTGCTCTCTTGCTACTCTTAAAACATTGCCTACACCTGTATTATATGAGGCTAAAGTTAAAAGCCAATCATCAATTCCTTGTGCATTAAGCTGCGAATGAGCTCTTAATAAGTACCTTGCGGCTCCATCTGTTGATTTAAATATATTCCTTCTTTCGTCAAGATATGAATCAATTTTCATATTGTATCCTTTTGCAGTAGCCGGCATAAATTGCCATATTCCGGCAGCCGAAGCTTGAGAATAAGCCATATAATTAAGATTACTTTCTGCTACTGCCAGATATTTTACATCAGGATGGATATTATGCTTAGAAAGAATTGAATCCATTAACGCAAAATATATACCGCTTCTAGGTATAAATTGATGAGCTTTTTTAACTTCTGCTTCAAATATATTGATAAGCCTTGTCCTGATTCTATCGTTAGTCAGGTCTATCTCAACACCACAAAAACTATATCTATTCGGTATCTCAAAGGTATCATTTATTAAGACTTTGGAATAAGTTATTTCAATCTCTTGCCTTAATGAATCAACCATAAACACAAATTCTGAAAGTAATGAATTTAACGAGTCTATTTGCATATCTCTTATTTGTAGTGTTTGATATAGGGAGTCTATCATTGTTTTAAGTGAAAAATTTTCTGAATTTCCGTTACCATTATTAAAAGTATTAATTGAATTATTTTCTCTTATTGAATTTGCTTCTTGATTACCAGTAATTGATTTGTTTAAATAGCATGAACTTAAAAAAAGAATTACTCCTATGTTAAATAAAATCATCCATCTATGCTTACTTAACAATTGCATTGAACTCATCATTATCTATATCACCTTATTTTTTTTGACTAATAAATAATAATGAGCCTTTTTTGTCAACCATATCATTATGATTTTTAAAAAATAAGACTTTAATCTGTTTATTAAAATAAATAATAGCAAGCACTTAAGCACTAGATTAATTATGAAATCAAGTTTTATAACGATAAAGCATATCAGTAAATTAATAAAGGATTGGTGTTTTAAAAGAGTTAATGCTTAGTCATTAAAATACATAAAGGAAAGCGAGTCAAAGATTTGACTCGCCATTTTTAAATGCCTGTTTAATCATCTATATCTTGAATTTATTAATAAGTTTTTCAAGAGATTGAGAAAGTTTATCAAGATTAATTGATGAATTTCTTAGTTTTTCTGCTTCAGCTGATGATTGAGTTGAAGCATTCAGGATTCCTGAGAGATTCATGGTAATTTCAGATATACCTTGAGTAATTTCAGCAGTATTTTTAGCTATCTCTTCAACTCCTATACTTGCCTCTATACTGTTTCTTGATACTTCAGAGGCAACTTCTGCTACATGTGCTGAGCTTTTAGCGATTTCAGCTACACCCAATCCTGCTTCAGAGACATTCCGGTTCATTCCTTCCGTGGATTCATTGATTTTCTTTGAGAAATCTCCTACTTCTTTAGAATGATTTGCAGCTACTGTAATAGAATGTGCAATTTCATTTATCGTGATAGTTTGCTCTTCAACACTAGATGCTATAGTATTATTAATGTCATTAATATTATGAATAACATCAGTAATTTGCATAATTGATTCAGCAGCATTTCCAATAGCTTGTTGTATTTCATCAATTTGAGTAGCAATTTTACCTGTCGCATCTCCGGTTTGTTTAGCAAGCTGTTTTACTTCGTTTGCCACAACAGCAAAACCTTTTCCTGCATCTCCGGCACTAGCAGCTTCAATTGTTGCATTAAGAGCAAGCATATTTGTCTGGTCAGCTATATCATTAATCACTTTAACAATTTTTCCTATTTCAACAGCAGTTGATTTCAGTTTATTCATAACAAGGGTTGTTTCTTTTGCTTTAGTATCAGCATCATTAGAAATTTTACTTGCACTTTGAGTATTTCTTGATACTTCACCTAAAGATGCTGACATCTCTTCAATAGCAGTTGCCGAATTATGTACATTACTGACCACTTCATCCATTCTTTTTGAAATATCAATAATATTTTTGCTAACCATTGAAACCTCACTCGAAACATTTTTAACATTAATAGAAGCTTGTTCGGATGCAGAGGCAACAGTATTAACATCATGAGACATTACTTCTGATGATTTAGCTACTGCTTTGACATTAGTTGCGGCTTGCTCCGCACCTGCAGCGATAGTATTAACATTCGCACTTATCTGTTCTGAAGCAGCAGAGACAACATCTACCTGACTGTTCATTTCAGTAGCAGTAGAACTAACCATTTCAGAAGAATTAGCTAAATCTCTTGCTGAATCAACTAAAGAATGAGTTACAACGCTTATATCTTTAATCATGTTTTGCATATTATCCAAAAACTTATTAAACCAGCTTGAAAGTTCACCTACCTCATCGTTGCTCATAACAGGGATTCTTTGAGTTAGGTCACCTTCACCCTGAGCAAGAGAAATAAGAGTTTCAGTTGTCTTTATTAAAGGAGATGTCATTTTTCCGGACATTATATATCCTATCAGAGTAAACAAGATAGCAAAGAATATTGCTATAGAAATAACAATCCATAAAACTCTATATGTATTTGACATAATTTCTGAACTCTGCATAAAACCGATAATTTTCCAACCTAGTTCTGGTGAAGAATATACTATTGCAAGATATCTTCGATTATTTATCCTGACAGTCGTAATTCCTTCATTCATTTTATCTAAGACTGCAAAATCTTTTTCGGATACATCAGACATCTTTTGAAAGTTCATTTTCTCATCATAAGGGTTTGCCAATATTGTACCATCATCTTGAATCAACATAATAAATCCTGTATTGCCAAGCTTAACATTATTGACTATATTAGTTAATTGTGCCAATGACACATCTAAACCTACAACGCCTTTGGTATTGTTATTAATATCATTAAAAGAACTGACAATACTTATAACAACCTCACCTGTTGTGGAGAGATAAGCCTCAGTAAGTCTGGTTTGTCCAATGTTATTCATTCCTAACCTATACCATACTCTTTCAACAGGGTTATAACCTGCTCGCATTTCGTAACTTACTGAACTTATAAAACCTGTTTCTCGTGTACCTAAAAATACTTCCACATAACTATGATGTGATTGTTGTAATAAGTCAAATTGCTCCCATATTTGCCTTTCAATACCGGTTTTATTTTTAGAATCAAGCATAGTTGCTCTGTTTGTATTAACATAAGAAGTTATAGAAGCATCTGCATTTCTTATTGTTGGGTTCATTGCCAGCATTTTGACATTATTTTTTGCTTCATTCATAAAAAGATTTATGCCACTATCAACTGCATTTACGACAACCTCTGTATAATCTGTAAAAACATTCTCTGATAAGTTTGTTAAAAGAAAAGATACAATAACACAAATTAAAACAACAGGAATAATTACTGCTCCCATAAACATTTGAATCATCTTGTTTCTTAGTTTCATAATGATCTCCTTATTCTTCTATTTAAATCTTATTGTACTTTTTGATTTTTTAAAAGTCAAGTTTTTATAAAAAAAGAGCATGTTTTTTGTATTTTTAACATGCTCAATCTAATTATAAGATTATGTGAGAACTAATTTTGCACATATTTATATCCATAAACTCCATACTTTTCTAAAATCTTATAATAAGTTCCATTATCAATAATTATCTTAAGCCCTTTATTAAAGGCATCAATTAAATCTTTATGTCTAGGATTTTTAAGCCCGGCAACTACGAATAGTTTTTTCTGATCTAAAGGAGTACTGACAAATTCAATTTTATCATAAGCAGAAGGATTTTTGTCAGAAATAATAGATCTTGCAACAATTTC
Organism: uncultured Candidatus Cloacimonadota bacterium; assembly: GCA_964547265.1. Classification (GTDB taxonomy): domain Bacteria; phylum Cloacimonadota; class Cloacimonadia; order Cloacimonadales; family WRIO01; genus JALNXV01. The sequence goes on from CAZJNG010000047.1 coordinate 9,183, forward strand.
ATCTTCAACCGTTAAATCTATTCGCTTTACTAACAGTTTGTTTAAATTTGTGATAAAATCATTAACTTCGTCCTTACTATAATTGCCTGCATTAACAAAATTTGACTCATAAGAGTATCCTCGTATGAGACCAATTCTTTTACCATCAAGACTACTGAGATTAGTAAACTCAAAATCATCATCTTTAAGTTTGATGAACTTAATAGTGTTATCCATAAAATGATCACTATAGAGGTAATCATTTTTTCTTTCTTCTGTCATCCATATTGAAGTAATCAAATCATAAACACCTTCTTTAGTTCCCGCTAAAGCTCTTGCCCATGGTACATTTTCATGTTTTGTTTCATATCCTTGAGTCTTAAGAGCTTCCCTCACAATTTCAACAGCTATCCCATCATTGATTCCGTCATCAAAAACAAAAGGTGGCCAAGGGTCAGATACGGTAGTTACTGTTTTGTTAGAATATAATGACATAAACATTATTAAACTCAGGGTTAATAGTGTTATTTTTTTCATAATACACACTCCTTTTCAGATAAAATAACAATCTTACAAATTTATGCAAAAAAATATTTTATAAGGAGGAGTTTAATATTCTACTAGTATGTTTATCAAATCATAGAATTTCAACATTATTTTCACTATATTATTAAATAAACATTGACACTCTTTGACTATTGTTGTATTCTTAGGTTTTAATGATAACCATAATATTGGAGGTGTCAATGGCTAAAGTAAATAAGAGAAAATTAACACTTACAACAAAGATTTTTCTTTCTATGGTTTTTGGCTTAATCATAGGTATCGTAATCAATGTAATAACAGAAAAAACTACAGGTACATTTTCAACACATATAGAAACATATTTCGTATCCGGTTTATTTTCTGTTATTGGTGCAATGTTTATCAATGCAATTAAAATGCTGGTTATACCCCTTGTTTTAGTGTCTTTAGTTTGTGGAGTAACAGGTATTGGTGATGTTAAAAAGCTAGGT
>CAZJNG010000048.1:0-10087 GCA_964547265.1 uncultured Candidatus Cloacimonadota bacterium
CGGATGCATTCACCGTGATGGTGCCGTGATCGGGAGTAAATTTGACCGCATTCGAGAGGAGATTGAAGAGTACCTGTCGGATTCGTCGTTCATCCACGCGGACCGGCATTGTGTGCAACACATCCGGAACGTGAAGATCGAAGGTCAGGTGATGCGCATCTGAACGCCCCTGGATGAGGATCAGGCTGCCTTCGATGAGTCGCCCGATGCTTGCTTCGGCCAGATCGAGCGTCGTCCTTCCCGCTTCGATTTTTGCCAGGTCAAGAATATCCCCGATCAACTGCAACAGATGTCTTCCGGCATCGAGAATGCTGCGCACATTGGCAACCTGCCGTTCGTTCAAATCTCCGTATATGCCGTCTTCCAACGCCTCGGAGAAGCCGATGATCGTGTTGAGCGGCGTCCGCAATTCGTGGCTCATCGTGGCAAGAAATTCCGACTTCGCCCGGCTGCTCGCCTCGGCCACTTCCTTCGCGAGGCGCAGGCCATCTATCTCCCGCCGCTCCGTGATGTCGAGTATTGCCCCCACCAGTCCGGCCACCTCACCTTTCGCATCCGCAAAAGTGGCCTTGTGAAAAATCACGTCGTGAACCGCACCGCGCGCATCCTTGACCTGCGCATCGTAAACCTGCGTTCCTGGATTCCGGAACAACTCATGGTCCTTGGCATGGTAGATTTCGGCGAGCTCTCTGGGAACAATATTGAACACCGTCTTCCCGACAAGAGACCCCTCCGCCTGACCAAAGAACTCCGCGAATGCCGCATTGCATCCCAGGTAACGGCCTTCGATATCCTTGTAGAAAACAGGCACAGGGATGGCGTTCAGCAGCGTATCCAGAAATGCGCTCTTCTCCCGGGCCACGCCTTCCGCGCGCTTCTGATCCTCAAGAATGCTCAGCAGCGCCGCGCGCGCGCGATCACTGTCCTTCAACAGGTTGCGAACCCGCTCCTCGGTTGCTTTTCGCTCGCTGATATCCTGGAAACCGCCCTGCACCTTGACGATCCTGCCGGAATCGTCGCGCTCCGGAATGCCGATCGTTCGAACCCAGATTCGCCGGCCTTTTCCGGTTATGATCTGCAGTTCTTCGTCGTAGGGAACTCCATCTCGTACGCACGCATCAAAAACTTTCCGGATCTTCTCTTGGCATTCAGGCGCGTAAAAGTTTATCCCCTCGTCCACGGAAGGAGAGAACCCTGCAGGCATTTCATGAATCGCGGCTACTTCGTCCGACCAGGCAACGCGATTCTCCGCAAGGTTCACCGACCACCCGCCCAACTTGACCGCTTTGCCGGCAATCGCCAACAACGTCTCTCGATGCCGAAGAGACTCCAAGGCCTCCTTGAGGTCCGTGATATCGAAACAATGACCGATATAGCCGATAAATAGCCCCTGGCTGTCATAACGAGGGACTCCCTCATCCTGCAGCCAGCGATACACACCGTCATGGCGGCGCAGGCGATAGGTAATGCTGAAGCGTTCTCGGCGATCGAACGATGTCGTATAGATACCGAAGCACATCCTGAGGTCGTCGGGATGCACGCCTTCCGTCCATCCATCGCCCAGTTCCTGCTCCATGGTGCGCCCGGTGAAATCCAGCCATGTCTTGTTGAAGTAGTCGCATTTCTTGTCGAGTCCCGATGTCCAGATCAACGCGCGGCCGGAATCGGCCAGCGTACGGAAGCGGCGTTCGCTTTCCCGCAGCTCCGCGGTCTGGAGCGCCACCTGTTTGCGAAGCGTGTACGACCAGGTGAGGCTGAGGAGAAGAATGGCCAACAGGGAGACAAGCACCCATGCTGCGTGCAGCAGGACTACCGACCAGCCCGGCGCCACCGGCTCATAAACACCAAGCCACTTCGCGTAGATCTTTCGGTATTCACCGCTCTCGTTTACGACGCGAAGCCCCTCGCTGAATTCCGCAAGCAAGGCCTTGCTCCCTTTCGGCACGGCATAACAATACTCAAAAGACTTGAAGGGACGTCTTCCAATAACGAGATTCGTCCACCCGTGCCTCTGGATGAAGTACAGCGAGGAAACGCGAACCGCCAGCGCACAGTCATAACGCCCTTCGACAACCCCTCTCAATACGTCCTCCTGGTTGCCGGCCAGCGAGACACGATCTCCCAGGCCTCTCTCCACCAGAAAATCATGAATGACATCGCCCTGCTGCACGATGATGCGCCTGCCCGCGAGTTCGTCAACGGACGCCGGCGGAACGTCGCCCTCCCGCACCACGCTCACGTAGTGGTTCCACGAATGCGGCGGACTGAAATCGAATTTGGCCTCCCGCTCGGTCGAGTAGAATAACCCCTGGAGCGCATCAATCCCGCCACTCTCCACGCCCGCAAGAATATCCGACCAGGGGCCGAGGCGAATCTCAATATTCAGCCCCATTTCCCTGGCCACCGCACGCGTCAAGTCCACGTTGAATCCTGCCGGGCGTCCGTCTTTGTCAATGAATTCAAACGGCGGATAATTGAAGTCGCCGCCCACGATGATCCGGCGATGCGTCGGCAATTCCATTGAGGAAAACCACTTGGCGTGGAGCCGACGATGCGTGCCGTCGGCTATCACCAGCGCGAGCCCTTCGTTGAGAAGCGCGAGCGTGTCCCGGTCTCCTTCCCGCACGGCGAAACAGAAATCCTGGCGGAACTTTGTGATCGGCTTGGGCAGCATTCTCAGATTCCGCAATCCGATATCCTGCAAAAGACGCATCCCCACGAGCCGCTGAACCACCACGGCGTCATGCTGTCCTTGAGACAGGCCGTGAAGCGCGTCCGTGAACGTCGGAGTTGTGACAATCCGCATTCCCCGATCCTCGCGGCGCAGGAACTCCTCGGCATTATCCCCCTTCATCACGGCCACGCGTTTGCCGCGAAGATCGCTCAAATCCTCAATATCCGTCGTGTCTTCACGAACCACGATTGCGCCGTGCATCGTGAGATACGGGAACGTGAAGTCGAAGATCTCTTCGCGTTCCGGCGTTCGGCCCACGAGCGGGAGTGTCTGGATTTCGCCGGCGACGAGACTTTGCATGATCTCGTCCCACGGCCCGGTCCTGAACGTAACTTCTCGCCCCATTGCGCGAAGCGTGGCGCGCAGGAGTTCAACCGAGAAGCCGTCGGCTTTTCCGTCAGGATGCACGATGCAGAAAGGCGGATAGTCAGTTTCGCAGCCGGAAGTGATGACGTCCGCCGCCATAACGCAGGGCGCAACGACGGTCAACACCGCCGCGGTCATCGCCATCAGATTTGCCGGTATCCGCCTCATCCTACCTCAACTCCCAATCTCCAATCATCCAATTCCCGATCCCCAATCCCCAATCACCCCTCCCCTGCGCTTTCATACCTCGGCTTCTCGCCCAGCTTCACCGCCAATTCGTTAACCTCACGCTTCAACGCTATAACCCGGTCCTCGCGGTCCAGGGTGACGGATTGCCATCGTCGCAATTCGCCCAATTGCTTTTGGATCGCCGCCTCCGCGATCTGCTGGTCTTCAACGACACTGAGCAATGTCCGACGCGACGCCTCGGCATCCCGCAGCAACCGTCTCGCCTCCGCGGCGGACACCTCGACCCGCTCATTCGCCTTTTTGCGATCCGTAATGTCCATGCCGATTCCGATAAGGACCGGGCTGCCCTCGATCATCATCTGCCGGCCTGTCATGAGGAGCCAACGATAGTCCGGCCCGCCGCGAAGAAGCACCCGGCCTTCCACGACTTCCTCCGTGCCGTTCTCCAGCACGTTCGCGATTCTCGCGCCGACCAGCGCACGGTCATCCGGATGGATGGTGTCGATCGCGTACGTGTCGGTCATCTCGCTCTCCGGTTTGCCGACAATCTCGTCGCGCTGATAGGCGTTCCAGCCGACGTACCGGCCGTCCGCGCCGACCATGTAGAATGCGCCGGGGACGCTGTTGATGATGGCCTTGCTGAGCACATGGCCCTGCCGGGCCTTCTCCTCGCTCTCCTGCAATTCCGCCTGGCGGGCGCGGAGTTGACGCCCGCTCTGGTAGAGCCCGCCGGCGAGCAGGCCCAGCAGAATGACGCCGGCGGTCAGGACCGCCGGCACTGCGGCCTCGAGGGCGATGGTGCGTTTCCACTCCCTGGCGTCAATATCCAGGCCGAGCACGGCCTCCATTCCGGCGGCCTCCGGGTCGGGCATCGGAACAAACGCGCTGATCCAGACCCCCCAACGATCAACATACGGTCCGCGCACCGCCGCCTGTCCGGTAGCGAAAACAACATGCAGTTCGGCGGGCGCCTCGTCATAGGTCTCGCCGGGCGGTGTATAGTCTTCGGAGTCGGCGGGCTCCGAGTCGACGGTAAAGAACACCGTCCCATCAGGCGCGCGACTCATGAGGTAGAGAAAGCGGCAAATGGGATTGGAGAGGCGGACGAGTATCAGCCGCTCGTGGAGACGGATATAGCCGGGCGCGGCGAGATCGGCCTCTGTGCCGGTCAACGAGGCCACCTGCTGCGGATCGATCGTCATGGCGACCATGCGCGCCTGCTGGAGCAGGTCGGCGCGGAGCCTCCCGTCGGCCTGGCGCGCGGCATGCAGTGTGGTGCCGGCAATCAGCGCCACGACGACCACGACCAGGAGGAGTCCTCTGAAGAAGCGTGTCTTTGTTCCAGTGCTCATTCTTTTCCAACCGATCACTTCTCCCCCTCCGCGCTCCCATACCTCGCCGCCTGCCCCGCCTTCACCAGCAGTTCATTCACTTCGCGCTTGAGATCGATAATGCGCGCCTCGCGCCCCTGCATCGCCTTGTGCCAGCGTCGAAGCTCATCCAACTGCTCCCGGTTCGCGGCATCCGTCTTCCGCTGCTCCGTCACATCCTGCATGATTCCGAACGCCCGTACGGGCTGCCCATCCGAATCGCGTACGAGCTCCGCCACCTGGTGCAGGTAGCGCGTCGCCCCATCGGGCCGGACGATCCGGAACTCGAAATCCATCGAGGTCCCCGACTTAAGGAACGTCCACACCTCGTGGGCATTCTGCTCGCGATCGTCCGGATGGACCATCAAGTTGATGCTCTCCTCGGTCAGCGCGAAATCTTCCGGAATCCCCCAAATTCGGCGGAGCTCCTCGGACCATCTCAGGTTGCGCTCCCTGATATCCCAGGTCCAATCTCCCATGCGCGCGATCTGCTGCGCCTTCTTCAACTGGCGCTCGCTCTCCTGCAAGGCACTCCTCGCCTTCTGCTGATCCTCCAGGATACCCAACAGCGCCAGGCGGTCCTTTTCGCCTTGCGCCAGAAGCCTTGCGACTTCCAGCGAAGACTGCTTCGCTTCGGTGATGTCGTCCAGCGCCATCACCGCATGCTGTCTTCCGTCCAGCGTCACCGCCTCGACGCTGAAGCGCAGCCAACGCGAACCCGCCCCCGTTTTCGCAGGCTGAATTTCCGCTTCCCGGTTAAGAACGGCGCGACCCGTCTCAAGAACCTCCCGGACGGAGGAAAGTAACGGACACGTCGCGCACTCCGGCGTATGACCGCAACCGGCCGGATCCTTTTCGCGATGGGGACATGCAATGAAATCGCCGCACCGCCGGTTCTTCAGATCCGCCAGCTTCCTTCCCAGTAACCGTTCCGCCGCGGGATTGGCCTCGGTGATACGTTCATCCTGGTCCAGCACAAGCAACCCGACCGGCGACGCGGCTATGATTGCGCGTATGTTGTTCCGCTCGACCTCCACCGCGCGCTCGACTTCGCGTTCCTTTGTCTGATCGCGAAAGACAAGCACCACACCGACAAGCTCGCCGCCGTCACTGCGAATTGGCGCGCCGCTGTCGGCGATTGTGCGTTCCGTGCCGTCGCGGGCAATAAGAACGGTATGGTTGGCCAAACCGACTACCACACCTTCCTGAACCACGCGGTCAACCGGATTTTCCACCGGCTTGCGCGTCTCCTCATTGACGATGTTGAAAATCTTTTCGAGCGATTCTCCCCGGGCCTCTTCCGCGGACCAGCCGGTCAATTCTTCGGCCACCGGGTTCATCAGGCGGACATGCCCCCCGACGTCGGTGACGATGACCCCGTCGCCTACGCTCATCAGCGTGACGCGATATCGTTCTTCCGTCTCATGACGCGCCTTCTCTTCGCGCAGCAACGCCGCGAGTTGGCTTGCTTCGTTCTGATGCCACACCACGGCGGCAGCCGCCGTCATCGCCAGAAGGCCCGTCAGCATCAAGCTCAGGATAAGAATGGCCCGGAAGCGCCATTCGACAAACGCCTCCTCCACGTCCATCTTCGACACCATGAACCACGGCGAATCGGACACAGGCTTCAGCACCGAAACCACTTCGCGCCCGCGGTAATCGGGGCCATACACAACCCCCTCCTGTCCCATCACGGCCATCACGGCGGGCACATTCGTTTGGGTCAGCGGAATGCTGAGTTTCAGCGCCGTATTCGATTGATGGCGCAATTCGTTCAGGAAAAGAACCCGGTCTTCCTCACGCCGCACCAGGAGCGTCTCCGCGCTTCTGCTGGGCTTGGGCCACAGGTTGATCAACGGATACAGGAAGTCCGTCGCATCGCAAACCAGGACAACCGCTCCATGGTTGTTGATTGGCGCAATAACGCTCAGGTGCGGCGCCTCCACCGGACCCTCGCCATGCAAGTCAACCAGAACCGGATCTCGCAACTGCTGCGCCTGCGACAAGACAGACAAAGCATAATCATGAAGCCGACCGCCGACACCGCTTCGGCTGAGACGAGCCTCACCATCGGGCGTAACAAGCAGCATATCCCTGTAACCGTAATTATCGCAGAGCGCATTGAATCTTGAGAGTACGGCCTCCGCATCTTCGGGATTTGCTTCATCTAAATAACGCGTGGCGCCCGCAACGAAATAAGGGCTGTTCAGGAGGACCATGGCATCAGCGAGCCGCTCCCTGCGCCACCGGACGATCTCGCCCGCCTTCAATTCGGCGATGGTATTAAGCTCCTGCTCAACTTCCCCGCGAACATACCGCTCCTGATCGTGATAGAACCAGATTCCCCCGGCAAGCAGGCCGATAAAAAAAATCGTAATCAACAACAGCAACCATCGTGTTCTTGCGGTTGTGGTCATACTAGAGATTAAAGTCTATCACTCGATCCGACGGCTTTCCATCCATTTCCGCGGTCGGGCCCGCGCCGTCCATCGCCCAAACCCCAATCACCCAACCCCATACCTCGGCTTCTCGCCCAGGCGCGCGAGGAGTTGGTTCACTTCCTGCTTCAATTCCGCCATTCGTTCTTCCCTTCCGATGGTCGCGTCGTGCCATCGCTTCAATTCGTGCAACTGCCTGCGAATGGCCTCCTGCGCCTTCTTCCGCTCCGTGATATCGCGCGCGATCCCCAGTTCACCGATGACCCGTCCCTGTTCCAAGAGCGGGCTGCTGGACATTTCGAAGACCTTGTAGTTGCCCGTCTTCATCCGGATCCGCATCTCCAGTGGCGGCGGCGTCTCGCCCCGGAGTGAAGCCTCGAACGATTCCACGGCTGCAGCCAGATCATCGGGATGGACGAGGTCCGCAAACGGTTTGCCGACCCACTCATCCCGCATCCAGTCGCTGACCGTCTCGAACGCCGGGCTCAGAGAGAAGATCGTCCCATCTGCCGCAAGAGTGTAAATCACGTCCGGGGCGCGTTCGACAAGACTCCGCAAACGCAACTCGCTCTCGCGCAAGGCGTTTTCCGCCTGCTTCTGCTCTGTCACGTTGTCGTAAACCGCGACAACCTCTCCCGAAGGCAGCCTGTAAACGTGGTTCTCATACCAGTGAGACAGCCGGTCATCCGTGTACTGCGCAGCGGGATAGCACTCGGAACCGCCCGTCTTCCAGACGCGCCTCAGCACATCCAGCAAGCCCATCGCGCGGATACCGGGGAAGACTTCCGTCACCACCCGGCCCACCACCTCTTCCTTTTTCAGCGCCGCGATATCAAGCCCGGCCTTGTTGATATCGCTGATGACGAAATCCGCGCCATCGTCTTTCGCTTTGTAGACGGCCACACCGCTGGTCATGTTGTTGAATAGTTCGCGAAAGCGTATCTCGCTCGATCGCAGGGATTCCTCCGCTTGCTTCCGCGCAGCAATGTCCTCCCGCATCGCACGAACATACTGTTCCAACTGCTGCGTCTTGGCCTCCAGTTTGCGCACAAGCGCTTCGCTGTATTGTTTCAAATAGCCGGTTTCTTCCAGGGGCCCGGCTTCCGCCTGGGCCGGTGGCGCGGGCGGTGCAGGCCGGTTCGCCGCCTCCTCGATGAGATCCCGAACCATCGCGACCAGTTTATCCGGATCTTCCGGCTTGAGGATGAACCGGTCGGCGCCGAGGTTCAGCGCGAACTCGCGATCGCGTTCGTCGGTGTAGGTGGCCGTGTAAAAGACAAACGGTATCCGCCTCAGTCGCTCGTCGCGCCGCCATGCACGACACAGGGCAAAGCCGTCCATCACCGGCATCAGGATGTCCGCAATCACCAGGTCCGGCAGATCCGCCCGTGAAGCCTCCAACGCTTCGGCGCCATGATTCGCGGTGACGACCTCGTAACCGTGACCCTGCAACAGCGCGCGCAGGAAATAGATGTTGTCATCATGATCATCCACAATCAGCACACGGAATCGTTTCTGCATGGATGCCCCTCCCGTCACTTCTTCATATAATGTTCAATCTCGGCGACGAACGTGTCCGGATTAATCGGCTTCTCGATGTAGCCGCTGCAACCCGCGGCCAGCGCTTTTTCCCGGTCGCCCGGCATTGCATACGAGGTCACCGCCACAATGGGCGTGTTCTTGAGTTCTTCCTTCTCCCGCAAGGCCCGGGCAACCGCATATCCGTCCATGCTCGGAAGCTGGATGTCGAGCAGGATCAGCCGTGGCTGGACGCGGCCCGCCAACTCGATACCCAACGGCCCATCGTGGGCCGGAACAACCGTGTATCCGTGCCTGCCCAGCAGGAAGGTGGCGAGATACCGGTTCTGTTCGTTGTCTTCGATGAGAAGAACGGTTCCCTTCATGATCCCTCCGGTCGCTTCAACGGCAGCACGAACGTGAAGACACTGCCCTTGCCCCACTCGCTCTCCACATGGATTTCACCGCCCAGCAACTCCACCAATCTCCGGCAAATCGCCAATCCAAGGCCGGTGCCCTCGTGTCGGCGCGATATACCGGTGTCAATCTGCCGGAACGGCTGGAACAACGTGCCCAAGTCTTCCGGCTTGATGCCGATGCCCGTATCCGCCACCGAGACGCGGAGCGCACCGGAGGCAACGCCCGCCTTCACGGTGATCGTGCCGTTCGGCGTGAACTTGATGGCGTTGTTGAGGAGATTCAACAGCACCTGCTCGACGCGACGCGCATCACTCCTCACCGGGCCGATTCCCGGCGCAAGCTCCGGACACAGAATCAGACCCTTTTTGTCCGCGAGAGGCTTCACAACGCCGATGACCTTCTCCATCGAGGCCCGAAAATCGAACGATTCGTTTCGCACCTCCAGTTGTCCCGCCTCGATCTTGGAGATGTCCAGCACATCATTGATCAACGCCAGCAGATGCTGCGCGCTGCCGCGCACCATTTCGAGTTGTTTGTGCTGCTCCTCGTTCAACGGCCCGGCCAACTCCTTAAGGATGATGCCGGTGAAGCCGATGATCGAGTTGAGCGGCGTGCGGAGTTCGTGCGACATCGTGGCAAGGAACGCGGACTTCAACCGGTCGGCGGACTCGGCCCGATCCTTGGCAACCTCGAGTTCCGCCGTGCGCTCCGCCACCCGCTTCTCGAGATCGCCCGCGCGCTGCCGCACCACTTCGTAAAGACGCTCGTTCTCCTCGCTGCGCAGTTCGAGCTCACGGGTGCGGAGAGACACCTGGTGCTTCAGCGCGACGCCCCACAGGACACTGAGCAATAGTAACAGCGCCGCAACCATGCCGACGCCCTTGATCCACGGCGCGAGATCGAAGCCCACCTGCTCGGACGTCCAGCGCCGCAACGATCGATAGTAGACGGACGAGGCGTCCCTCTTCATCTGCGCCAAGTGGCGATCAATCGCCTCCAGCACGTTGGGGTCGGACTGCTTCGGCGCCGCGAAGTAAAGTTTCGTCGGATTG
>CAZJNG010000049.1:0-10085 GCA_964547265.1 uncultured Candidatus Cloacimonadota bacterium
GCCGAGACGAGCCGTCTCGGTACCAGCTTCAACGGCTAATTCGATATTTTGGGACGGTCTCTTTTAGATTCTGTCTTAAAATGTTAAAAACCGGAACCCTGACGACTCGTCAGGGCATACAATCAATAAAGGACTTCGTAAACATTTAAGTTGTTATAAATCATGAAATTAAGATTTCTGAACTATGCTCTAAAAGACAGCCGAGACGAGCCGTCTCGGTACCAGCTTCAACGGCTAATTCGATATTTTGGGACAGCCTCTTTTAGATTCTGTCTTAAAATGTTAAAAACCGGAACCCTGACCGCTCGTCAGGGAGTGTCATCCTGAGCGTCAGTGTGATTGCGTAAGTACTGCGTTCAGAATGGCAGACCGATCGAGTAGTCCCGGTTCCAATTTAATCACAATATGCTCATAAAAAGGCGTTTTCAACTGTTACTATCGGAAATAGAGTTTTAGATTAATACTTTTTTTTAAGCAGAATAATCAACCAATATGGTTTTTTCTTTGATAAAGTAATATTAACAAGGTCACAAGTAGTTGCAATAAGATGAAATTTATAAGGAAATGTAAATTCATTTTCACATTTTGGACAGATGCTTTGTCTTTGCTTATCTGAAATCCAATAATAAGGTATCCATGATTTAGAGGGAGAGAATCTATGTTTTATGCTTAATATTAAAGGATGATAATACCTGACTTTTTTACCTGCTGTAACTGATTTGACTACCTCATATTCAGAAAATAATTTAGAAATTTTGTTGAGATTAAAAGACTGCAAATGATATGAACGAGGATATATATGTTTACACTTAGGACACTCAATAGAATTTTTTTTTGGATTTTCAGCATTTGGAACAGATATTAAGATATATTTTTTACTCAGTCTTTTCATTTCGCTTATAGATAAACTCAAGGTGTTATCTTCTAGATGCTCAAGCATTTCACTGGAAAACACCATATCAAAACTATTATCTTCAACAGGAATATTTTCGGCATTAGCAAGGATTTTTTTGGTTTTGAGAAATTTAAGAGCAGTTTCACTCCGATCAACGCCTGTTATATCGTAAATATCAGATAAAGCGTTAGTTATGATTCCATTTCCACAACCTATGTCGATGATAGTTTTAACATCTTCAGGAATGAAATCCTTAATAATAGTTATCTTTTTCTGCAGGTTTTCAGCTTTTAACTGTTCCCAATCAAATTTATCATATACTATTTTATTATCCATAAACAGACTCCATTTATATTTTCTTTACGAGGTAATACTTTATAAATTCTTTATGCATAATTATTTATCACAAAACTAACAGTAAGATATAAAAAAGCCGAACAGTTTAAGTTCGGCTTAAAAATTCTATAGCTATTAATAACTCTTTGCAAAGACTACTCTTCGAGGAGAAGGCTTTCCACAGACAATACATTTTCCATCTTCTAAGTTGTCATCCATAGGTATGCAACGAATAGTAACTTTTAGATCTTCTTTAATTACATCTTCGCAAGCTTCGTTTTCGCACCAATGACTCATTGCAAAACCGGCGTGAATTTCAGGTCTGTCCTGATTTTTAGCAGTAAAGAAATTATAAAATTCTTCTTTAGTGTCTATATTGATAGTATTTTCATTTCTAAAATTTAAAGCTTTATTGTAAATATTCTCTTGAATCTCATCAAGAATATTGCAGATGTTATTAATAAATTCATCTTTAAGGAGTGAGTTTTTCTCTTTAGGTTCTTTATCTCTTCGTCCTACAAAGACAGAATTATTTTGCATATCTCTTGGACCTATTTCCACTCTTAAAGGGATACCTTTTTTTATCCATTGCCAGCTTTTTTCACTTCCGGTCAGGTCACGGTCATCCAGTTCTATTCTAATATATTCATCATTATATCTCATTTTCTTGAGTTGAGCTATAATGTCCTGAGTAAAAGTCAGAACCTTGTCTCGGTCTTCATCATTTTTATATATCGGGATAAAGACTACATGCTGAGGAGCAATTCTTGGAGGTATTACTAACCCGTTATCATCGCTATGAGCCATAATCAAAGCTCCTATCAATCTGGTAGAAACACCCCATGAAGTAGTCCAGGCATACTGAATTTCACCGTCTTTATTTTGAAATTTAATATCTGAGGCTTTGGCAAAGTTTTGTCCTAAGAAATGAGAGGTTCCTGCTTGAAGAGCCTTTTTATCCTGCATCATAGCCTCGATACAGTATGTATTTTTAGCGCCGGGAAATCTTTCGCCGGGAGTCTTTTCTCCCTCAATAACAGGCAATGCCAGGTAATTATGAGCAAAGTCAGAATAAACCTTCAACATCTGTTTAGTCTCACGCATTGCATCTTCCTGATCAGCATGAACAGTATGACCTTCCTGCCATAAAAACTCTGCAGTGCGTAAGAAAAGCCTGGTTCTCATTTCCCAGCGAACTACATTAGCCCACTGATTGATTAATAGAGGTAAATCTCTATAAGACTGCACCCATTTAGCAAATGAAGCTCCGATAATAGTTTCTGAAGTTGGTCTGACAATATAAGGTTCTGTTAATTCACCTGCTACTTTCAAACCACCCTTACCGTCATCTTCTAGTTTAGAATGAGTTACAACTGCACATTCTTTAGCGAAGCCTTCGACATGTTCAGCTTCTTTTTCAAAATAGCTTTTTGGTATAAATAAAGGGAAATAAGCATTTTTATGTCCTGTTTCCTTAAACATTATATCCAGATTTTTTTGTATGTTTTCCCACAAAGCATATCCCCATGGCTTAATAACCATACATCCTCTGACATCACTGTTTTCAGCAAGGTCAGCAGCTTTGATTACTTGTTGGTACCATTCGGGATAATCGTCATTTCTTGTTGGGATGATTGCGGTTTTTGGTGCTTTAGCCATTTATTCTCCTTATTCTTCAGATGATAGTAATAATTTAGCATCATTACAAAGTTTTTCTGCTTTTTCAGTGGATTCAGCTTCTACATAAACTCTGACAATAGGTTCTGTGCCTGATTTTCTGATATGAATCCATGCTTTTTCTAAAATTATCTTTACACCATCTGTTTTATCTATATTTTTTACCTTAAAATCTTTGTTATTATTAAAGACTGTTTCAGCTTTTGACATAATTTTGTCCAGGTTTTCTAAACTTGTTTCTATCTTACTTTTAGCAAAATAATAATGCGGAATTTGATTGCTTAGCTCTGAAATCTTTTTATCTGTTTTTGCCATATAAGCCAGGATTAATGCCATTCCGGCAATTGCATCTCTGGTATAATGAACATCAGGGCAGATTATACCACCATTACCTTCACCACCTACAGGACTACAAATCTCTTTCATAGTATTACCTACATTGATTTCGCCAACCTTTGTGCGAATTACCTTGACTCCAAATTCTTTAGCAATATCTTCGGAAGCCATTGAAGATGAGAGATTTGTAACTATATCATTTAATTTAACGCCGTTTTCCTGTAAAGCAGAAAGGATAAATCTCTCTGACAATAACAATGAAAATTCTTCACCTATACAATTTCCTGTCTCATCAATAATAGCAAGCCTGTCCACATCCGGATCGGTAGCAAAACCAATATCAGCTTTATGTGTTTTAACTGCCTCTTCAATTTGTTTTAAATTTTTACTTAGAGGTTCCGGAGTATGTGCAAAATATCCGTGAGGTTCGCTATTAATTTCTATTAATTCACAACCCAGTTCTGATAATAAAGTAGGAGAAATAACTCCACCTGCGCCATTTACTGAATCAAGAACAACTTTAAATTTCTTATTTCTGATTTTTTCTATATCCAAATAAGGGATACTTAAGATTTTATTGATATGTCTCCATGAAGAATCAAAATCTTCTGTTTTCTTGCCAATCTTATCCCAGTCAGCAAACTTGATTTCATTGTCTATACCGGAAAGATATTGATTCATTATCTCAGGAACTAAAAACATGCCTTCTCTGTCCACAAACTTGATAGCGTTCCATTCAGCCGGGTTATGTGAAGCTGTAATACACATCCCACCACAGGCATCTGACTCTTCAACAGCTAAAAGCAAGGTTGGTGTTGAAACAATGCCCAAATACACTACATCAACTCCGACACTCAACAAACCTGAAATCACTGCTTGAGCAATGGTTTCTCCGGTTGTTCTGGAATCTCTGCCGATTACTATACTAAGCTTTTCATCTTCATTTTTGAAATATCTTGATTTTTGAAATAAACCAAATTGAGCTGCAAAATTCATGGCATTAAACGGATTCAAACCCGAACCAAACAAACCTCTTATACCTGAAACACTCATCATTAAATTACTCATAATATCCCTCTGTATATAATTATTTATTCAAAATAGTAAATTGCCTGAATAGGGTCAATCACAGCAGCCTTGTAAGCAGGATATAGCCCTGAAATAAAGCCAATTAACAAGGAGAAGAAAAAGCCTATATAGATGCTCATCATTGAGATTGGTACAGCTATACCTATAGCTAATCCTAGCCCTTTTGTGATTAAAAAACCAAAGCCTATACCAAAACAAGCGGCAATAAAAGATAGAGTTAAGGCTTCAATAATAAAATAAAAGAAAATATCTCTGTCCCTTGCACCAATTGACTTCCTGACTCCAATCTCATTCATTCTCTCGTTAATTGAGATTAATAATGTACTAAAGAGCCCGATTCCACCAACTATTAGTGAGATAGAAGCAATTGCCAAAAGAGTAATTGACCATTTTTTTTGAAATTCATCAATCTCTTTAGTCATTTCCAGCATATACGAGCCGATGTCTTCAAAGCTGAAATCCTTTGACATGTTGTGATTCGCTAAAAGTACTTGCCTGGTACGATTTCGCATATCGTTAAAACTTTCTGAATTTTCTGCCTGTAAGACAATTGAATCTAAAGCCATATTGTTTTTATGATATACAGCAGCAGTCCGTAATGGAATAAATACCGCTTGCAAATCCCAGTTTCGTTGCCAGTTGCTCATGTTAAAAGCACTGCCTTTATTTAAAATATCATCTTCAAGCACTCCAACCACCTGATAAATATGGTCTCCGGCAGTTATCGTCTTGCCTATAGGATTTTCGTTAGGAAAGTTTTTCTGAGCATAATGAAAACCTAAGACACAAACCTTTTTAGCATTTTTCATCTCAAAAGAATTAAAATACCTGCCCTCTTTAAGAGGATAAGTCTTAGAATTAAAATAATCTATATTAGTTCCAATAACTCTAATCCAGTTTCTATCGGCTGTTAATGCCCATCTCTCGACCATGCCGTATATATATTTAGCATCAACTTCAGCTTTTAAACTTTGATAATCCTTGTAAGACAAAGGCTTAATTTTTCTTGATGCTGACCAATATCCTCTTCTGATACCAAAACCTCTTCTACGAGATTGTGTTTGACCTGTGTCCGGAGTTACTACCAGTGAATTGTCAAAGCCTAAACTTTCCATCTGCTGATGAATTATTATCTTTAAGCCATTAATTGATGAAAACATTGCTACAACAGAAGTAACTCCGATAATAATTCCAAGCAAAGTTAAAAATGATCTGAATTTATGACTGAGAATTGTCTGAATACTGCTGACGATTCCATCGACTATATGCATTTTAACCTTCTAAAAATACTCCTGTTTACATGCCGGACAAATTAAGATGGGGTCTTCGTCTTTGCTTGGGTGTGCTTCCAGGTAATAATTACCGCAATTATCACATTTAGCATCAATTGGCTTGTAATTTGTTATAAACTTACATTCCGGATAGTTTGAACAAGAATAAAAAACACCTGATTTCTTGCTTTTTTTACTGACAATTTCTCCGGTTTCACACTGAGGACATTTTACGCCGGTGGTTGCAGGCTTTATGTATCGACATTTAGGATAATTAGAACAAGCAATGAAAGTTCCAAATTTACCTTTTCTTTCAATCAAGCTACTCTCACATTTAGGACACTTTTCTTCTAATTCTTTTGGTTCATCAATTGATATTTTCCCTTCAGTATCACGAGAGAAACTTTTAGCATTTTTACATTTAGGATAACCTGAACAAGCAAGGAATTCACCTTTTTTAGAATGTTTAATCAGCATCTCTTTGCCACATTTTTCACATTTAATGCCTGAATCTTCAATTTTTACTTCAGTGATTTTTATGTTACCTTCGGCATCTTTTTCAAAGCTTTTGGCATTTTTACACTTAGGGTAATTAGAACAAGCTAAGAATTCACCTTTTCTACTCATCTTTATGACCATTTTACTATTACATTTTTCACATATAATGTCAGTTTCTTGCTCTAAATCCTTTTTAGCATCTGCTAAGTTTACATTAGCCATAAGCTCTTTAATTGCATCATAATAGTCTTTTAATAAGGTCTGCCATACTTGTTCGCCGTATTCTACCTTATCTAGTTTTGTTTCCATTTCAGCAGTGAAACTAACATTAAATAGTTTATCAAAGTTAGTGACCAGGAATTTATTTACAGTATGACCTAAGTCAGTAGGATAAAATCTTTTTTCCTTAATCTCGACATATTTTCTTTCAACTATAGTATTAGTAATACTTGCATAGGTTGAAGGGCGACCAATCCCTTTAGCTTCTAACTCTTTGACAAGTTGAGCTTCGCTATAATAAGCAGATGGTTTAGTGAAATGTTGCTTACCTGAGATAGCATCGTGTTCAAGCAAATCGTCAAGCTTATATGCCGGGTCAATGTTTTCTCCGGTAACGACATTAATATGAGGGAATACTTCATAAAAGCCTTTTTCTAAAATGACACTCCCCATAGCTTTAAACATGCCTTTACCACATTTGATTTCGAGACTTACAGTGCTGAGTTTCATTGGTATAATCTGAGTAGCAGTAAATCTTTTCCAGATAATCTCATATAATTTATACTGGTCTTTTGAAAGATAAGACTTTATATCTTCAGGACTTTTCCATGGATAAGTAGGTCTGATAGCTTCATGTGCATCTTGAGCTGCATTTTTATTTTTGTATGTTCGCTTTGTATTATGTAATTTTTCTTTACCGATTTTCTTTATAATATACTCTCTTAAAGTGTCATTAGCCTCATCAGATATTCTCATGGAATCAGTTCTCATATATGTGATTAAACCTATTGTTTCACCTTGAATATCCAAACCTTCATATAGTTGTTGTGCTATCATCATTGTTTTCTTACCGTTAAAGTTTAAAAGCCTTGATGCATCTTGTTGGAGTGTACTGGTAATATAGGGAGGAGGAGGTTGGATAAATCTTTCGGTTTGTTTATAAGATGATATTTGAGACTGGTTATTATCAAGTTCTTTTAGTATCTGTTGAGCTTGTTCTTCATTTTTTAAGTCAATCTTTTTCCCGTCAAATTGTTGTAAAACTGCCTTGAAATGAGGAAGCTGATCTTTCCAAAATTCTGCCTCTATTGACCAGAATTCTTCAGGGATAAAGGCTTTAATCGCTTCGTCTCTTTCACAGATAAGCCTAAGAGCAACGGACTGAACTCGTCCTGCTGAAAGGTTGTTTTTTAAGAGTCTCCAAAGCAGTGGACTTATTTTATAACCTACAATTCTATCGAGAATTCTACGAGCTTGTTGAGCATCTATTTTATTAATATCTAGTTCGCCCGGTTTTTCAATTGCTTCTGTAATAGCTTTTTTGGTAATTTCATTAAAGACTATCCTGTAAACCGGTTTATTTTTTGTTTCTTTTTCTAAAAGGTTTGCCAAGTGCCAAGCGATGGCTTCTCCTTCACGGTCGTGGTCAGAAGCCAGATATATAGAATCAGAATCATTAGCTGATCTTTTTAAGTCTGTGATTAAGCTTTTCTTGCTTGGGTCAACTACATATTTTGGTTTGAAATTATCATCAACATCAACGCCTATTTCTTTTTTTGGCAGGTCTCTTACATGCCCCATTGATGCTTTAACAACAAATTTATTATCAAGGTATTTTCCGATTGTTTTAGCTTTTGCGGGAGATTCCACAATTATTAAAGGTTTGCCCATATTCTCTCTTTCTTAATGTATTGTATTGCTTAAATGTATAAGTATATTAGGATCTTTTGCAAACATTCGCATTGCGGTATCTATGTTTACATCTTCAAATCCTGTTGCCATAATCATTTCCAACATTGAAATTACAGTATCAGTATCTAATTTTTTATTTAAATCAGATAAATAAACTACAGTAGCAGCCATAAATTTTTCAAAAAAAGTAATGTCAATATTATTATGAATGATAAAATATTTAAGGTTATTGAATGTTTCTTCGTTAAATATCTTTTTTTCCTCATCGCTTAGTTGTCTGGCAGGTAAGAAATAGAGTTCTTCATCAATTCTTTCATTTTTCTTAGCAAGTCTTTTAGGAAAAAAATCATTATTATTAATGGCTTGTTTTTCCAATATACTCTTAAAAAATTCAACATCAATATCGTTTATCATGATTATGCCCTTTTTTTTAAAAACAATTGTTTATTAGTTCTCATGCATTTCGTTTTCCGGTTTGCCACAGCATTTCTTGTATTTTTTACCACTACCGCATGGGCAGGGGTCATTTCTTCCAATCTTATCATCTGCAATAATAGGCTGGAGTTTTTGTTTATCTGCATGGACTTTTCTTTCCGGTGCAGTTTGTTTTGCTTTATACATTCCGGCTTTAATAGCTGCTTGTTCAAGAGCCGAAAGTTCTTCGTGTTTTAGAGTTGCGCTTGCCAGAATATTTTCAATGTTTTGATTTGTGATAATATAAGAATTAAAAACTTTTTTAACTGTATTTTCATGGATACGGTAGATTAGGTTTTCAAATAAGATATAACTTTCTTTTTTATACTCAGTTAAAGGGTCTTTATTTGCATAAGCTCTAAAAGAAATTCCTTCTTTTAAGATATCCATTTCGTGAAGATGTTCTCTCCATTCATTATCAACGATTTCCAAAAGGCATCTTCTTTCGATTTCTCTAAGTATCTCGGTTCCGAGCATTTCTTCTCTTTTAGTGTAATGAGTTTTAGTTAAGTCTTTTAAAGTATCTATGAGTATTTCCGGATTAAGTCTTTCCATGTTAAACTCAGAGAGAGGGATTTTAACTTTTAAACTAGATTCAAACCAATTAAACAATGTATCCAATGGCCAATCTTCAACATACTTTAAATCTCCAATATATTGTGAAACAAGGTTTTCAATAGTACTGTCAATCATTTCCAAAATGTCATTATTAACATCATAACCTTTTAATACATTACGGCGATAGGTATAAATAACTTCTCTTTGCTGATTCATTACTTCGTCATATTTAATCAATTGTTTTCTGATTTCAAAGTTTTGAGTTTCTACTCTTTTTTGAGCTCCTTCGACAGCTTTTGACATCCAAGGGTGTCTGATTGCTTCTCCGGGTTGTAATCCCATTTTCATCATCAAGGGAGCTATTTTTTCAGAACCAAATAATCTCATTAAATCATCTTCAAGAGAAAGGTAAAAACGAGAAGTACCGGGATCTCCCTGACGACCGGCTCTACCTCTTAATTGTCTGTCAATTCTTCTACTTTCGTGTCTTTCTGTACCAATGATATGTAACCCGTCAAATGGCTGTCCAAAAGGAAATTCGCCTGAAATATTTTTTTTAATGTTTTGGTAATTTTCTTTATTTTGTGTAATCACTCCTGCACCGAGTTTAATGTCAGTTCCACGACCTGCCATATTGGTAGCAATGGTTACAGAGCCGGGCTGTCCTGCGTTAGCAACAATTTCTGCTTCTTGTTGATGATACTTAGCGTTAAGAACTTTATGAGGTATCTTTTTTCTTTGTAAAAGGCGACTCAGGGTTTCACTTGATTCTACAGTGACAGTACCAATTAAGACAGGTTTCTTTTGTGTAAACCAATACTCAATTTCATTTATGATAGCATTATATTTCTCGTTTTTAGTCATATAGATTACATCATCATGGTCAAGGCGTGTTAATGGTAGGTTTGTAGGGATAGCTCTAACGGGTAATTTGTAAATTTCATAAAATTCACCTTCTTCAGTTACAGCAGTACCTGTCATACCGGAAAGTTTTTCATACATTCTAAAGTAATTTTGTAAAGTAATAGTAGCGTAAGTTT
>CAZJNG010000050.1:0-10001 GCA_964547265.1 uncultured Candidatus Cloacimonadota bacterium
GCAGCTACAGGCTCATCTAAAAGTAAAACTTTTGGTTCATTGATTAAAGCTCGAGCTATTGCAATTCTCTGTTTTTGTCCGCCACTAATCTGATTAGGGTATTTATTTTTATGTATTTCCATTTGAACAATTTTTAGAATATCATTAACCTTTTCAGTAATAATATTTTTAGGTGTCTTTTTTAGCTTTAAACCAAAGGCAATATTTTCAAAAATTGTCATGTGAGGAAATAATGAGTAATTCTGAAAGATTGTATTTACCGGTCTTTTATATGGAGGCAAATCAGTAATATCCTGATTCTCAATAAAAATTCTGCCTTCAGTTGGTGTTTCAAATCCTGCTATCATTCTCAAGATAGTCGTCTTACCACATCCGCTAGGTCCTAAGAATGAAAATAAAGACCCATTCTTTATTGTTAAACTTACATTGTCAACTGCTACAAATTCATCAAATTTCTTAGTTACATTACTTATTCTGATTTCTCCCAATATAGTCAAATTCCCTTCATAAATATAGTGTAAACAATAAATTAAATAACAATATATTTGTCAAAGGAAAAATAGCTTATTTGACAGGGAGTCTTCGTATTGCAATTAACTCTCCAACTAAATAAGTTGAATCCATCTGTTGAAAATCTACTTTTATATCTTCAAAATTTCGGTTTAATGACTTAAAAATAATCTCACGGGTTTCATTATTTAGCATTAATCTCTTTAAAGTCATATCACCCTGAATATTTACTGCAACAATTTTACCGTTAAGTTCAAACCAATTATTGTTCTTTTTAATAAACACAATGTCCTGATGATTGATTTCAGGATACATACTCAGACCGTTTACTTTAAAAACTAAATAGTCATCCATATTCATGTTTGGCTTGTTAATAGGGAAAGGAACAAAATTATAAGGCTCTTGTTGTGAAATCTCTAGAGGCTCTCCGGCACTTATCTCACCGGCAACAGGCAATAAATGCTCTGCATCTCCCTCAAATTCACCACTAAATACAGGCACACCAAAACTTGTATAGTGAATCTGAGGAAAGTCTAGAACCTTGTCTTTTGATACATTTAAACTGTTGATTTCCTTACCGGTTACTTCTGTCAACTTGATTTCTTTTTTATCAGATAAAAACATCTCGACTTCTTCACCAAATAACCAGTTAAGATTAACTCTATAATGCTTTAAAAGCAGTTCTAAAAAATGAACTGTTGGTTTGTTTAAGTCTCGTTCATATCGGGAAATATTAGACTTAACCATGCCTAAAGTTTCAGACATCTGGGTTATATTTATACCCAAAGCCTTTCTGAAATCCATTAATCTCTTACCAAAACTTTTCTTTTTCATCACTCCTCCTATGCTTCAAAGCTAAAAATAATTTACTTATAAAATCTGTCAAGCTTTTTGTTTGCATAGTTGCAACAATGAAGATTTATAAGTTTTCAATGCCTTTGATTTATAATAAACGAAGAGATAATAATGAGTATGCCTCCTATCAAAATCATCAAATTCATCTTTTCAGCTAACAAGATAATTGCCGCAATCGAACCATAAACAGGCTCAAGACAAGCAGTAAGGGCAGCATTAAACATACTTATCCGCTTTAAAGAATAAATAAACAAACTATGAGACATG
Organism: uncultured Candidatus Cloacimonadota bacterium; assembly: GCA_964547265.1. Lineage (GTDB taxonomy): Bacteria > Cloacimonadota > Cloacimonadia > Cloacimonadales > WRIO01 > JALNXV01. The sequence continues at coordinate 1,633 of CAZJNG010000050.1, forward strand.
GCAGTAAACACAACACCCAAAAGCAACATCAAACTTATATCAAACAAAGAAATACTGATATCAACCTTCAACAAAAGATACGGCACCAGAAAAATAAAAGCAATCAAGTATTGTATCAAGTTAATATTGATGACATTTTGTTTTTGAATTAAGTGCTTATTTAACATACCTAACAAGGCAAAAGAAAAACCTGAATATATACCCCAAATAAAGACAACAAACTTGATTTCTCCTGCCCTAATATCGGCTGAAATAACTAAAAGTCCTGCTATACAAATAATTATACTTAGCAGTTCAAGTAAATAAACTCTGTTTTTATTGTAAATCTTTTCCAGTATCAAAGAAAAAACAGGAAATGATGCAAACATAAACAATCCTGCTGAAACACTCGACTCTTGAATAGCATAAAAAAATGAAAACCAATGAGTTACTAAAACAAAGCCTGATATTATTAAAAGATAAACCTGAGCTTTAGTTATTGATTGAAACCTGACTACTGAAACCTGTCGAATAATCAATAAACTAATAAAAGCAAAGAAAACCCTGCCTGCAACAATTAACAAAGCAGGTTGTGCAATGATTTTACCAAATACTCCTGCCAATCCAAAAAGTAAAACTGACAGATGCAAAGCAACAGTGTATTTATCTAGAGTGGCTCTATTTCGCAAATCAGGCATTTAAGATATGAAGATTCCTGGCACTGAATCATTATAGGGTGGTCAATAGCTGCTCCTCTGTATTGCAGGATGCGAACTTGTTTTTTAGCTTGTAAACCGGCATAATGAACTGCCTGAATAAAGTCATTAAGCAATATTCTCCCAGAACAGCTACAAGTCACAAGAATTCCTGATCTGTCTAAGAGTTTCATAGCTAAAGTATTGAGCTGAATATAGCCTTTTAATGCTTGTTTTACACTTGATTTTGAGTGAGTAAACTTTGGTGGATCAAGTACAATCATGTCGTAAAGGGCATTTTCTTTTACTTTGTCAGTCAGGAACTTAAAGGCATCTTCCTGAACAAAGTTTATCATAGAAAGACCGTTTAAGATGGCATTTCTTCTGGCAATGTTCAAAGCTGAAGGTGAAATATCAACAGCCGTAATATCCCAAGCCAAACCTCTAGCCATATTCATGGCAAAACCACCACTATAAGTGCAGATATCAAGGCATCGTTTTTCTTTAGCATAATTTCTAATCTCCAGCCTGTTGTCTCTTTGGTCATGATAAAAACCTGTTTTTTGTCCTGTTTGAATATCAACATAATAAAAGAGTCCGTTTTCTTCTATAATTATATCTTTCTCAGGAGCTTGTCCTGCTATGAGGCTGTCGGTAATCTCCAGACCTTCTTCTTCTAAAATATGCTTTTCTGTTCGCAGAAAAATACCTCTGGGGAAGCAATTATTCTTTAAGACTTTCAAGATTATATCTTTTTTTAACCAAAGAGCATGAGAGGTAAACTGTACTACTAAATATTCATCATATCTGTCAACTATCAAACCTGATAAACCGTCTCCTTCACTGTAAATAATTCTGCTTGCTTGCTTAAAAGCTATATGCGGCAAGGTTCTTATTCGCATATTTATGGCAGAGATTATCTTTTTTCTCCAAAAATTATCATCAAGTCTTTGTTTCTCATCAAAACTGTACAAACGAACCCTTATTTGACTATTTGGATTACACAACCCATAACCAATAAAATTATTTTCTGAATCAAAAACAGCAGCTTCATCTCCCACCTTGATCTTACTGTCAAACTTACTAACTGCTCCTGAATATATCCAAGGATGATGATTTTTAAAGGGAATGTCTCTGTTTTTCTTTAAATAACATTTTACTACATCACTCATTTATTATTTAAACCTTTCTAAAGATATTTTAGTTTTTCCTGGTCTCTGACTTGTGCATAAAGCTCAATGAATGGTTTGACAGGACTAGATAAGATTTTTGGAAATAAAACTTCCTCAATCTGAAATAAGCCCACAGATTGACTCATCTTTATCTCAATCTTAATCGGCTTTTCATCACCTTCGCTTATATGAACCCTTTGAATTGAAGATGCAGAATACTTATGAATATCTCCAACTTTAGGTTCATTTCTCAATAGAGAAGGTATTCTGGCTCTACCTTCTTCCATATCACAGCCATCTGCTACCAGTACAAGACCTGCTTCAAGAGAATGTATTTTATGAGTAGCCATGTGTCCAAAGATACCTTCCATTACTAAAGAACGAACAGCAATTTTCTGAAGTAATTCCTTAGCTGAATATATCTGGTCGAGTATTTCATCTATGTATTTGTAAGCCATTACCATGCTAATCCATTCATGACTGTCTCTGGCAACTGTCATACCCAGGTCATGTAGAATAGATGCAATGAAAACAGCTACTTTACTATCGCTGTTTTCTGCAACACCTTCGCTTTCCAGATTTAATTTAATACCTTTGTCTTCCAGTAAATTAAACATCAGCATTGCATTAAGAGCTGCCTTTCTCATGTGAACAGGACCGTGATCATTAAAACCCAGTCTCTTGATTGAAACAATATTCGCATAATCCTGCATTGCCTGTAGTTCCTTGTGATTAAAAATTATTTCTGCAGTTTTAAGAACTTTATCTGACAACATATTTAATATTTTTGATTCAAGATTTATTTGTTTGTTTGACTTTTTCATTATTACTCCTTAGTATAAAGGATATTCATTTTTTTAAATAAAGCAAATTTTATGTAAAAAAATCTTGACAAACTTAGGCAATATTTTATAATTAAACAAATATCAAAATGGAGGATTTATTATGAAAAGATTAATGATCTTTTTACTGCCAGTTATGTTTTTAGTTATTATGGGCTGTGTTGCTTATGTTACTGAAGAAAACAACCAAAACAATGGCAGAGTCGAAGGTTTTGTTCACGGTATTGTTTATGAAAATATCACAAGTCTACCTATGGAAAATATCGAAGTTTCCTGGATATTTGAGGGCAAAAAGAAAACAACCAGAACTGATGCTTCAGGATACTATGCAATTAATAACCTTTTCCCCGGTGACTATCGCTTAACTTTTAAGGCAGTTATTAAAAATAATGAAGTTGATACTCTTGCTATCAGAGTGCTTGACATTAATATACCTACTTTGTCACAAGTTGGTATTGATGATATCGCAACCGGAGAAGACTTCAAGGTAAGTTTGATTGAGAATATAGCAATGTACCAAAAAGCTTCAAAAGCTGTTCAAGGTACTCTTTATGCACAAAATGTCAGTGGACAGTATATTACAGTTAAAAATCACAGAATCACTTTAGATTTTAGTGCATATGACATTATTCCTAACAAATATTATGTAAAAACCGGTAATGACGGAAAATATTCTATTGATAACCTTCCTTTAGTACCGGGAAATATTCAGTTATATGTTGAAGATAGTTACTCAGAAGCAGGCAATAACTTTACCTACTCTACAAATGTAACTAGAAATGTAAACTTATCAGCTACCGAAATAGCTAATATTTCTGACATTGTAATGAGTTTAAACACTACAACAGTGGCTGTTAATCACAGCTTTACTCAAGGCAATAATTATCTTCCGGGTTACGACATAATATTAACCTTTGACGAAGTTATCAATCAAAGTGATTTTTCTGTAGAGTTAATCAGATATGGTTTTGATGAAAATAACCAATATTTTGAAAACAATGTAGCTTTAAATACAGGTTCATGGCAACATTTCAGACAATTCACATTCAAACCAACTACAAGTTTACCACAAAATTCACAATTTAAAATAGTAATCAAAGGTTTCTTAAATGAAAACAATGATTATTTTTCTAATGTTATTAATTTCACTACTCCAACTTATCCATCTAATTAATAAAATTTAGTTTGACAATAGCAGGATATAAATCCTGCTATTTTTTTATGCAATATTAGCCAGATAAACATTTTAGAACAGAGAATTCCCTATTTGAAATGTAAGTATTCTTTAAAGAGGCGTCCCAAAAATAATGGATTAGCCGTTGAAGCTGGTACCGAGACGGCTCGTCTCGGCTGTCTTTTAGAGCATAGTTCAGCAATCTTAATTTCATGATTTATAACAACTTAAAAGATTGAAAAGTTCTTTAGTAACTACATGACCGGACGAGCCGTCAGGTGGGGGATTTTCTAATCCCTGCACTGAAAGTGACTGTCCAATGTTCATGAATGTAAACAAAATTTCGAGGAAATTTTGTCATTCTGAGCTTGCGAAGAATCTCCTTGATTTTACTTAACATATTATAAATCAACAAGATGAGATTCTTCACTTCGTTCAGAATGACATGACCAGACGAGCCGTCTGGTTTCCAATTTGAAGATTTTTTCTATTTTTGCACAGCCTTTAAACAAGATGATCAAGCTACGAAAAAAACTCCTCCCAAAACTCATCCAAAAAATTATATAGAAGTCAGCAATCTTATACAATACTTTGTTTTTTAATTGACAATTTACTTGATAAATAAAAATTGTATTTATTATGAAAAATTGGATAATAGCTTTAGATTTACACGGAACCTTGCTGAATGTAGAATGGAAAATCTCTCAGGACAACCAGAAAATTTTAGCAAAATTAATTGACGAACTCACCGAGTATGCAGATTTCTATATCTGTACAGGTAATGATTATTCCTTTGTCAAGGAATTTGTACCTCAAGCTCTTCTGAACAAAATGACAGGTTGTGTCTTAGAAACAGGCTGTATTGTCAAGACAGACGATAATGAAATAAACTATATCAACGAAGAACTACAAACTCAAATTCTTGAACTTAAAGAATATCTAAAATCAAAAGACTATTCCTTTGTTAAGTACTTTGCTGAAAGAAGAAGCACCATAAGTATCTTTACTCAAGACAGTAAAAGCGGAGAAAATCCTGTAAACTTTTACAATCAAATCAATGAAGACATACTTAGACATCCCCTCTCGGAAAGGGTATATTTAACATGGTCAAGTGTTGCTCTTGATATAATACCAAAAGGTTATTCCAAATGGGAAACTCTAAAAATGCTTGCGGAAGATAAACAAATAATAAGCTTTATGGATTCTTATAACGACAAAGAAATAGCTAAAAACTCTTATCTCACCTATTTACCTAAAAATGCTTCTGATAAATTAATCAGTTATTTGCGTTCAGAAAATAAATTAGTCTTTCCATTGAACAAATTCCATCCTACAGTTAATCAAGTATTTATTTCTGAAAAACCTTTTTCAGAAGGAGTTATTGAAGGACTAACTGTATTAAAAACAATCACCGAAAGAAACCTTAATGCAAAAAAAAAATAAAATAGAATTGCTTCTGCCTGCGGGGCATCCGGAAATGGCTCTCGCTGCTTTTGCAGGAGGAGCTGATGCTGTTTATGCCGGACTAGATGATTTCAATGCCAGGAAAAAGGCAAAAAACTTTAATCTTGATGAATTATCTTCATTGATTGATTATGCTCATAAGATTAATAAAAAGGTTTATGTCACTCTTAATACTCTAATAAAAAACAAAGAATTAAAAAAACTCATTGATACCTTATTAAAGCTTGAAACTATTAATCCGGATGCTATAATCATTCAGGATTGGGGTTTATTTTACTTATTAAAACGACACTTCGATTCATTAGCAATACATGCGTCAACACAACTGGGGGTACATCATTCTAAAAATGTAGAATACTGTGCTTTAAAAGGTTTTGAAAGGGTTATCTTAGCTAGAGAACTGAGTCTCGAAGAACTAAATACCATTCAAAAAGATGCAGAAACTCAATTAGAGATATTTGTACATGGAGCTCTATGTTATTCATTCTCTGGTTATTGTCTGTTTAGCAGTTATTTAGGCGGAATGAGTGCTAACAGAGGTTTATGTAAACAACCTTGCAGAAGACTTTTTAATACCGCTAATGAGCAAAAGTTTATATTCAGTTTAAAGGATTTGATGCTAATTGATTACATTCCTCAGTTAATGAAAATGAATATTCACTCCCTTAAGATTGAAGGCAGACTCAAGTCTATTGACTATGTCTTTAATACTGCAAAGGCATATAAGATGGTCATTGACAATCCTAAGAGAATTGATGAAGCAAAAAAAATATTACAAAATGACTTAGCAAGAGAAAAAACTGCCTATTTTATTGGCCATTCACTTACTGACACCTTTACTAAAACACCTACTGTCGGAAAATTGTTAGGTAGGATATCATTTGTCGATGAACAAGGCTTTCAGTTGGTACTTCAACATGATTTGAGTAATAATTCAAAGCTCAGAATCTCAGACGGATTAGATTCCGACACAAGTATAACTGAACTTAAAAAACTTTATATTGTAAACGATAATGAAGAGCTAATACCAAGTGACTTTGCAAAAAAAGGGCAGATTGTCTTTATAAAGTACAATAAAGAAAGAATACTAAATCCCGGAGATGTTGTTTATCTGGTAAGTAATCCGGAGCTAATAGAATATAAATTCAACTTTAAAAAAAGACATCATTTTAAACTTAACGATAATAAAAGAAATAAAATACTAAAAGACATAAAGCTTCCCTCTATTGCATCAAAAAATCAAGAAGTATATTTAAGAGTTGACCAACCTGACTGGTTAAATGTAATTCCTTTTGATGATCTTGACGGAGTTTTACTTAATTTCACTAAAAAAGCATGGCAAGACACAAATAATTCATTTAGTATCATCTCCAAAAATTTAAAAAAGATAATTGTTGAATTACCCCTCTTTATAGCAGAATCAAATCTTCAATGGTATGCTGATTATCTAAACTTTTTAAGAGAAAAAGGGGTTGATAAATTTTGCATTAGCCAGTTATCGCAAAAGCTTTTTTTCAATAATAATAACCATGAAAATAATCAGTTTGATTACCCGATGATAATGACTAATGAAAATATTTATTTATTAAATGACATAGCCATCAAATTTATTCAGGAAGAACAGATAGATTCGTATATATATCCTCTTGAAAATGATGTAGATAATATGATTTCCGGAAATGACAGATATGGTATTATCCCTGTTTATTTTTATCCTAAACTGTTCTATTCTCGTATGCCCATAAATGTAAAACCGGAAGATTTAATTACAGACCAAAACAGTAGATACAGAAAATTTCTTAAAGAAGGGATAACGATTATCACTACCCATGATCCTGTTTCATGGATGCAATATAGAGATAAACTGTTATCAAAAGGATTTTCTCGTTTTTTAATTGATTTATCATTCAGCTATCCCCAAAATGGAATTGTAAATAAACTCATAGACGACTTAAATAACTCTAAGTCACAAGGTGATACCGGCAGATTTAATTTTAAAAAAGGTTTGTGGTAAGCAAAGGATTAATCATTATGCAAAGCAATGAAATCAAAAACAGTAAACCGGAGTGGACTCCACAAAATGCCGGCGAAGAATTTACTTCTTCAGTTATGCCCGGTAAAATTAATTCAGAAAATCCATCTAGTAAACCTGTTATAAAAGCAAAAAATCTAAGTATCCAAGACTATAAAAATGGAGTCTTAGCGGGAGATAAAACCATCCTTGCCAGAGCTATTACTTTAATAGAAAGTAATTCAACAAAACATCTTGACATAGCTCAAGAGCTGATCAAAGAGATTTTACCTTACACCGGAAAATCAATCAGAATAGGCATAACAGGAGTTCCCGGAGCAGGTAAAAGTACCTTTATTGAGACCTTTGGACTTTATCTGATTGATAATAATTATAGGCCTGCTGTTTTAGCCATTGACCCTTCAAGTACAGTTTCCAAAGGCAGTATCTTAGGTGATAAAACTCGTATGGAACAACTTTCCAGAAACGACCAAGCCTTTATCCGCCCTTCACCATCAGCGGGAAATTTAGGCGGAGTGACAAGAAAAACTAGAGAAACAATGCTTCTTTGCGAAGCGGCAGGATATGATGTAATCTTGATTGAAACAGTTGGTGTAGGACAAAATGAGGTAACAGTTCGCTCTATGGTCGATTTCTTTTTGCTTATCTTAATCTCAGGAGCAGGAGACGAACTTCAAGGTATTAAAAAAGGTGTTATAGAACTAGCTGATGCTATCTTAGTTAATAAGGCTGATGGAGATAATATAATTCATGCTGAAACTGCTAAAGCTCAGTATAATAACGCTTTGCATTACCTTTCAAATGCAACTCCGGGTTGGACAACAAAGGCTTATACTTGTAGTGCTGTTGAAAACAAAGGGATTGATAATATTTGGTCTGTAATAAATGACTTTGTGGAATATACAAAATCAAAGGAAATCTTCACTGACAGACGAATTCATCAAACCAGGCAATGGTTTGAGAGTATGCTGAACAATGAGATACTCAATAGTTTCTACAGAAATCCATATA
>CAZJNG010000051.1:0-9990 GCA_964547265.1 uncultured Candidatus Cloacimonadota bacterium
GAAAATATCAAGTTACAAACAAATACAGTATCAGCAGGTATTGAAGAGATAAGTATTAATAGTTCATCAATTACTGACTCAACTCAATTAACTGCTAATAACATCTCTGAGGTTGCTGATTTTGCCGGTAATATGTCAGATAATTTGCAAATTGTAGCTAACTCAGTCAATGACTTTGAAAAACTGATTAATAATGTGAATTCAGCTGTGACAAAAACAGTCTCAAATATTGAAAAGATTCATAGCAATATTAATGAAGTAGTTTCCGGTATAGATACTTCTGCGGCTGCAATTGAAGAAATGAGTTCTTCACTTTCAGAAGTTTCAATAAATATGCAGAAATCAAATAAGATTACTTATGATGCTGACCAAAAAGCTCAAGAATCAGCAAAAATTATGGCTGAATTAAAAACTTCATCTATAGAAATTGGCAAGATTGTCGGCGTTATTAACGCTATTGCTGATCAAACTAATATGCTCGCTTTAAACGCTACTATTGAAGCTGCCAGTGCCGGAGAAGCAGGAAAAGGGTTCGCTGTTGTCGCAAACGAAGTAAAAGAACTTGCAAAACAAACAAGTGAAGCAACAGATAAAATTTCTCATCAAATTGAAAATGTACAAAAGGAAACAGATCACGCTGTTGAATCAATGAAAGGCATTGCCTCAATTATTTCAGAACTACACGATATAATTAACGGAATAACCAATAGCATTGAACAACAATCTTCCGCAACTAATGAGATTGCTTCCTCTGTCAGTCTTGCCGCTGAAAAATCTAAGGCAGTCAGTCAGTTCGCAGGAATCATCACAAACGATATTTACAGTTTGGAAAAATCATCTTCATCTGCCCAAGAAACCTTAAAACAAATTATCAATAACACAAATACTTCTGCAAATAACTCTAAAACAATCGCCAATAATACTGTCAATATATCTAAATTAGTTAATGATATTGCTCGAAATACTCAGGAAATTACTGCTGGTCTGGAAGAAATTTCTTCTAATGTCGTTGTTATTAACGATCAAGCAGGAAATAATACTGATATGGCTAGAAAAACTAAAGATAAAGTAGATAGTCTTGAATCTCAAATGAACGAGACACACGCATTGGTAACAAAATTTAAAGTATAATCACTAAGTAAATTATTAAAGGAATCCTCTTATTTTTGCAGGATTCCTTCTTAATTAGTTGAATTTCTAATATAAACAGGTTCTGTATTATCAATAATTTCTTGGTTATAATCAAGAGAGATTGCTTTATATTTCAACATACTAAACATAGATGATGCATTTATTATGTTTTGATGAGGTAATGCAAATATTAGATTATTTGCTTCTTGAACCAGATTTACATTACCAATACATACATAATTTTCCACAAGATTCTCAGTAATTTTTTCATAAGCTCTTAATTCTATTGGTAGTTCTATAGTTAAATCCCGGTTAAAAATTGACACATAGGCTTCATTCATTCGGGCATCAATTATTGAAAGTATTTTTTGATTGCTCCCATAAACATTGGAAGCAAGTATCTCTAATGAATTAAATGGAACTAAAGGAATTTTAAGCCCTGTACAAATACCTTTAGCGGTTGCCAAACCTATCCTTAATCCTGTAAAAGAACCCGGTCCTATAGATACTAAAACAGCAGATAAATCTCTCTTCTCAAGCTTATTTTTTTTTAAAGCATTATCAATCTCCGGTAATAAAGTCTCAGAGTGTGTAGTGTTAGTACTTAAATATTGTTGATAAATAATTTTCATGTCAGAGTAATCAGGATTAGTAGTGCAAAGTGCAATACTACCTGACGATGTACTTGTATCAATAGCTAATAAAATCATCTTTATATCCTTTATAATCAGTTATCTTTAATATTTTTAACTAAGATTTTCTGTCAAGAATTAAAAAATGAAATGCTTTTAAATTAGTATCTAAACGAGTTTTCCAGGCTATGTTCACTAAAGTTCTGCATTAATCTCATACTGTTACTCTTTTATAAGTACATGTAGTTAAGGATCTAATTTTCAATACTTACGATGATTAGATTTCTTTGAAACTTTGATGGCAATTAAGAATACTAGAAAGGCTTATAAACATTTTTTACTATTTATCAAAATAATGATTGACTATTTTCCCTTGTAAAAATAGTTTTACCTCAATAAACTTACAGACAAATAGAAGTACTTTTTATTTGATTTCTGTATAAAAATAATAGAAGGAAAAATATGACCACATTCAATGAAATGAATCTTAGTACAGATTTATTACGAGCAATTGAGGATTTAAACTTTGAAAAGCCTATGCCGGTCCAGGCTGAAGTTATCCCATATCTAGTTAAAGAAAATGTCTCGGATATGATTGTACTAGCCCAAACAGGAACAGGAAAGACTGCAGCTTATGGATTACCCTTACTGCAAAAAGTTGATATTGAAAATAAAAGAACTCAGGTTCTTATACTTTGTCCCACAAGAGAATTATGTATTCAAGTAGCAGAAGATTTAATCTCTTTTGCCAAGTATATTAAAAAATTAAAAGTTGCAGCTATTTTTGGCGGTGCGAGCATCGAGCGACAAATTAAAGTACTTAATAGCGGAGCTCAGATAATTTGTGCAACTCCCGGTAGATTATTAGACTTATTACGCAGAAAAGAAACAAATTTATCCACAATAAATGCTGTAGTCCTTGATGAAGCAGACGAAATGCTTAAAATGGGTTTTAGAGATGATTTAGAATCAATCCTCAGTGAAACTCCTGCTGAAAAAAATATATTACTTTTTTCAGCTACTATGCCTCCGGAAGTTATGCAAATAACTAAAAATTACCTTAAAGAACCTAAAGAAATAACTATCGGAGAAAAAAATATAGGTGCAGACGGTGTTGTTCATCACTGTTATATGGTACAAGCAAAAGACAGATATCTTGCTTTAAAAAGAATTGTCGATTTCTACCCTGAAATCTATGGAATCGTATTTTGTAGAACAAAAAAAGAAACTCAGGAAGTAGCCGACCATCTTATGAGGGACGGTTATAATGCAGAACCTTTACATGGAGATTTATCTCAAGCCCAAAGAGAACTTGTTATGCAGAAATTTAGAAGTAAACATGTTTCTCTTTTAGTTGCTACTGATGTGGCTGCCAGAGGACTGGATGTTGATGATTTAAGCCATGTTATTAATTATAACCTGCCTGATGAAGCTGAAGTTTATACTCACAGAAGCGGTAGAACAGGAAGAGCAGGGAAAAAAGGTATATCTATTATTATAGCTAACCTTAGAGAGAAAAGAAAAATCTCTGAAATCGAACATAACCTTAAGAAACAAATCGAAACAAAAAAAGTTTTTACAGGTAAAGAGATTTGTGAAAAACAACTATTTCACATGATTGACAAAATGGTTCAGGTTGATGTTAATGAAGAGGAAATCAATCCATTTTTAGATTTAATTAGTAAAAAATTAGAATGGTTTGATAGAGATGAAATTATTAAAAAATTTGTTTCTCTTGAATTTAACAGATTCTTAGATTATTATAAAGATGCAATAGACCTTAATGTATCTGTTTCATTTAAAGATAGAAACAGAGACGCTAACCTAAAATTTAACAGATTCTTTATAAATCTTGGAAGTATTGATAGAATAAGCCCTCCGGAATTAATCGGATTAATTAATGATTTAACAGATCAAAAACACATATCAATAGGCAAGATTGACATAAAAAAAACATTCTCATTCTTTGAAGCCGATGCAAGCTTTACAGATACTATTCTTAACTCAACTGAAGATGCATATTTTGAAGATAGAGCAATCTCTATTGAACTTTCAAGCGAAAGACCTCAAAGAGATAAAGGTAGAAGAACATTCCAGCGAAAAAGCTCTTCTGAAAATTATAGTTCAGACAATAAAAAAACAAACGATAGACCTAATAGATTTAAAGATAAAAAAAGATATTAAATCCCTTAGCTATTAATAATAAAATAGTGTAATGCAGATAATCTCATTACACTATTTCTTTTTTTATTCTTTTCAAAAACCAATTAGATGTATCATTTTTCATAACAATAAAGTTATATAAGTATAAAGTGAAGAAGTTTAAAGGATATTTATGAAGAAAATAACGATTATACTATTGTTAATAATACTCTTGAACAACTCATGTTCTAAAAAAGAAAAAAACCAACAAGTCAGCATAAGTCATGATATGATAGAATTATACACTATACAATCGTCTGATATTGATAAAACTATAACATACACAGGATATGTAAATTTTGAATCAGTAATTAAGCTATCTACTCTTTACACCGGGAAAATTAATAAAGTGTTTGTTAATGAAGGAGATAATATCATTAAAGGACAAGTATTAGCTGAACTTGATGATTATAGCCTGTTTCCTTTTCTAGCTAACTTCAACATTGCTCAGGGCAGTTATCGTTCCTCGCTAGCTGATTATATCGCTGGTAGTTTGCCTGAAGCTGCTTTTAAAGAAATAGAATCTGTTTACTTAAGAGAAAAATCTATGCTAAAATTTGCCGAAGATAATTTAGAAATAAAATCTCCTATAGATGGAATGATTTTAAAAAATTATTATGAAGAAAATTTTACTTATAATCCGGAAATAACTCTTTTTGATATTGTTAGTGACTATGGCATACACACCGAAACATTCATTAAGCCTATAGATGCTGAATTTTTGAGTATTAATCATCCGGTTAAACTATCCACAGGTGTTGACAATAATCAATTTTTAGGGATTGTTTCATATATTTCTTCTGAGATTGATGTTGAAAATAGATTAATAATGGTTAAAGTAGCCTTAAAAAATGAAGCAAATCTGAGTAATCTTAGAAATAATCAATTTATTATTCTAGACTTTGTAATTGATACAATAAAAGATGCTATTATTATCCCTAAACAAGCACTAATTAATGACAATAAAGTAATGACTATAGCAAACAATATAATCCACAAAAAAGAAGTTACTACAGGAATAAAAAATAGAGATTACATTGAGATTATTCATGGATTAGATATCGGAGAACAAATAATTACAAGTGGTTTTGAAAGATTACAAGACGGTATGTTGATATCTGATTAACATGTTTTCATATCATCATCATATCTTACTATTTTTTATAAACTTTAACTTTATGATGTCTTATACTTTAAGGCATTAACGGCTTTTTCTTCATGTCTTGCCATCATGTAAAGTAAATCAGATAGTCTATTAACAAATGCGATTATAAATTCAGATACTGAATTATCTTTATTAAGACTGAGTATTCTTCTCTCAGCTCTACGTGCTATTGTCCTACATACATCAAGTTTTGCTGATTGAAGAGTATTCCCAAGCAAAACAAAGCCTTTAAGCTTCACGATTTCTTCATATTTATGTACTTGATTTGTCAGCATTTCTACCTCAGATAATCCTATAGGATTATGAAATTTCTTTTGAACTGATGCAAGCTCTCCCATAACTCTAGATAAAATACTCTGTATTTCTTCCAATAATTGCCTGTTTTCTTCAATCTTAACAAAATGTCTTGCCTCTCCGATATGTGAATCAAGTTCGTCTAATGTCCCATAAGCTTCAACTCTTATATCATCTTTACTTATTCTTTCACCTGACCATAGAGAAGTTTGACCTTTATCACCGGTTTTCGTAGAAATACTCACTTATTACCACCTTTGTAAATTTAAAATTTATGTAAAGTCAGTTTAAAGACATTAACTGACAAGTCAATAAATATTTCTTACTAACGAATAAAGAAGAACTTTTACTCAAGAAATTATAGATTTTAATAAAAATTATCTTGACATTTATAGATATAGTTTTAATTTGTCTATATGGAGGCATAAATGAAAACTGTAAATGAATTATTTGAAAAATGCGATATTAAAGATATTGCATCAGGCTACACATTTGATCAGGAAACTAAGGATTTTGTTTGTTTGATATGCGGAAAAAGATTTAACTCACAAGAAGTATTTAAATTTAATGAAAACTTTTTCCGGGCAGAAAAAGCAGTCAGTGTTCACATTCAACAAGAGCATATTTCCGTTTTAGAACATTGGTTAAGTTTTGATAAAAACATAAGCGGATTATCTGAACAACAAGTTAGTATTATTAAGTTAATAGTTAAGGGACTTAATGACCGTGAAATTGCATCTAGTATTGGAGATATTTCAGAATCAACGGTAAGAAATCACAGATTTAACCTACGAGAAAAAGCAAGACAAGCAAGAATATTTCTTGCAATAATGAATTCTGTCGAAGAATTTATTAGTGAAAAGAAGAAATTCATAGCAATCCCTAGAAATGTGAATCATATCGATGAACGGTTTCAGGTAACTACGGAAGAAAAAGAAAAAATCATCATTAAATATTTCAATGATAAGCAACAACTTACAAGATATCCTAAAAAAGAAAAAGAACGAATGATAGTCTTACAAAAAATGCTCGATTTTTTTCATCCTAATAAAACCTATAAAGAGGCAGAAGTTAATTTTATAATTAAAAATCACTTTTTAGGTTTAGATGACATAATGATAAGAAGAGCTTTAATTGAAAATGGGTTTATGGATCGAAAAAGTGATGGTTCAGCTTACTGGTTAAAATGATTTAGCCAAAAGTTAAAATCAACAAGCTGAGTAATCAGCTTGTTTTTTTATTCAATATAGATTGTTAAGGGTTATAAAATTTTTTAAGTAAAAAAAGTGATTGACAAACAATGATTAACTGTTATACTTATCTTTAGAGGTGATTATTATGAAAAGTCTAATTATTCTATTGATTATGGTTATAATTACGAATCTTTTATTTTCAGACATTGTAAAGATAAGAGTTACAAATTATCCTCCTCAATATTATAGAGACTCAGATAATAACTGGACAGGCATTGATGTAGAACTCTCAAAAGCAATAGTAAGCGAAGCAGGATTAACCCCTGTCTTTATTGAACTGCCATGGTCAAGAGCTCTTAAAGAAATTCAGGAAGGTTCTATAGATATGATGGTAAACCTAAGTATCACAGAACAGAGATCAGTATTTCTTAACTGGATTGGTCCTGAAAGAAAAAATAATATGATTCTTATACTCAATAAAGAACATGACTATCTAGAAATAAATAATGAAGAAGACTTAATTTTACATTCCGTCAATTATGACAAACCCATAGGCATACAACAAGATGCATTTTACTCAATTAAAATTAATACTTTGATTAATGATAAAAACTACTCAAAACATTTTGATACAATAACCAAATCAGAGTTAAATTATCAGAAACTACTAAATAACAGATTATTAGCAATCATTGATGAACAACTTACAGCAGTATATCTAATTAAAAATACACCTGAATTTAAAAAATTTTATATACATCCATTTATAATATCGTCAAGCGATGTTTATTTTGGAGTATCAAAAAAATATGACATTGAAAATTTGCATAAAATCCAACAAGCTTATAATAAACTAGAAAAAAATGGATCATTACAAGCAATCAGAGATAAATATTCTATGATTAAAGGAGACTAAAGATGTATCAAAAAAATATCTTTCCGGGGCAATACATACAGGGTTCAGGAATTTTAAATGAATTACCGGAAATAATCAAACCTTTCGGCAATAAAGCAATTATTCTTGCTTCTCCAAGTATAAAAAACAAGATTATCCCAACATACGGGCAAAAGATTCTTGAAGAAAAAATTGAGATTACTTTGTTTAACGGAGAGTGTACTTTCGAAGAAATTGATCGTTTCCAAAATATCATAAAACAAGAAAATGCTGACATTGTAATAGCTATGGGTGGTGGTAAAACAATCGACACTGCTAAAATATGTGCTGATAGAGCTAAATTACCGGTTATTGTTATTCCAACTATCGCCTCAACTGATGCTCCTTGTAGTGCTTGTGCCGTAACCTATACAAAAGAAGGGATTTTCGAGTCAGTTCAATACCAACTGAGAAACCCTGCTATTGTCTTGGTAGACACAAAAGTTATTACAAATGCTCCGACAAGATTCTTAGTTTCAGGAATGGGAGATGCATTAGCTACCTGGTTTGAAGCAAAATCCTGTATTCAAACACAATCCAAAAATGAATGTAACGGCTTAAGTTCATTAACCTCAGAAAGTATTGCAAAACTCTGCTATAAAACACTTTTAAAATATGGGAAACTTGCTAAACTTGCAAATGATAACAAAATAGTAACTCCTGCTCTAAATAATGTTATAGAAGCCAATATTTTACTTAGCGGTATAGGCTTTGAAAGTTGTGGTATTGCAACTGCACATGCTGTTCATAACGGCTTAACAGAGATACCTGAAACACATAAATTTTATCATGGAGAAAAGGTTGCCTTTGGAGTTTTAACCGGCTTACATTTAAATAATGAAAATAAACAAACTATTGATACAGTATATTCATTCTGTCATGAAATCGGTTTACCTATAACTTTTAAAGATCTGGGAATATTAAAAATTAACAATGAAAAACTTCTAAAAATTGCTCAAAAGACATGCTCTCCTGAACAGTCAATTCATCATGAAGCTACAATAATCACTGAAGAAAAAGTCATTGATGCAATGATAATGGCTGATGCTTATGGAAAAAAATTTTTAAAATAAATTAATTTGACTTTTTAGAAGCTAGTTTTTCTGTATTTTTTAATATTTCATAATCGGACGAGCATTCTGATTATTGATTTTAATACCTTTTAATGAAAAATTTTCTTAGTCTCTTTGATATACTTGCAGATTAGTTATCATCTAAATATTGACTAAAATCTATTTAGCTAATAAATAATAAAGTATCAAATAAAAACACTTTATAAACAATATTTCTTTTATGGATTAGTTTATTATGCATAACAATATGATTGAAATCAACACATATCACTGGCTAACAATAACTTATATTTACTAAAAACGAGTTTTTATTTTAGGTGACATACAGGAGACCTACAGGAAATCGTATCTCCTGTATGTCCCCTGTAGCTTCGTTATACTTTTCATGTACTTAGCATAATAAAAACAAGGGTATATTAACTTTACAAAATATATACATAATAAAGTTAAACACTAATTTCGCAATTAATATTAATTTTTTATGATTAAATATTAATATTTGTTTAAAATGTAAAAGAAAAATTAGCTATTATGTTAAAAAAAATAATGCTTGATGAATATTTTAAAACTTGACAGCATGTCATTGTTAAATATTTTGATTTCAAGGAGTGCCTATGAATTTTAATAGAGGTTTGTTATTTTTACTAATTGGAATAATATTTATAATTATTATATCCGTTGCTTGTTCTAATATTTACTATACAAAAGTTAGTTCTATCTCCGATTATGGAACAATCGAAAACCTAAATGCAGATTCTGATTTTGTATTTTCGGTGATGAGTGACAATCATGGTGAAGGATTAGAAAACAAATATTTTAAAAAGATGTATGATTACATTAAAAAGTCTGATTCCAAATTTATTATCGGATTAGGTGATCATGTCAAAAAACATACTAGTAAAGATTTTTTAAGACTTATTCAAACTGATTCATTATGGCATAATCATTTTTATCCTACAATAGCTGATGGAGAAAATGATTTTTTTGGCAAAGGTCAATGGGATTGGGGGGCAGGTGCTAAATTGTTTGACTTTATTAATCTTGACGATATTAAAGGATACAGAACTATTAAGTTCAGAGAAAATAGAGCAGAATATTATGCACAATTAAAGATAAATCAACACAAGATACATTTAATTCAAGTTCATTTTCCGGATGAGCCAATCGACACAAGTATATCTTTTAAACAGGATTCTAGAGATTTTATCATCGACACCTTAAAGCAAATCAAAAAAAGTAAGAATGATATAATAATTGTAGGAGCACATTCAGTAACAGGTTTTTGGCATCATTTACTAACCAAACAGGAGCAAAAAATACTTTTTAATAAAGCTGATTTAATATTTTCAGCGACTTCACATATCTT
>CAZJNG010000052.1:0-9970 GCA_964547265.1 uncultured Candidatus Cloacimonadota bacterium
TAACTTATTTTGTAGCTTAAAGTAGCTGTTTGAGGATTAATTAAGCTATTAGCTTGTGAAATAATTCCTTCAGCTGTAATCGTTAAATCATAAGGGTTATTCTGATTTGAGTAAATAAGTTGATTTTCAGAATCAACCGAACGGAAGTAGAAAGATACTATACCTGACCTGTTTTGAGCAGGGATATAGGATTGAAGGGTATTATTAGAAGCTACTGCCATTAATACTTCATGATTTTGATTGAATGTATCTGTATAATGGAAAAAGACATTATTTTGGTATGTACTTGATTTGGTAAGAGAGATTAAAATACTGTCTGTACTTGCAGTAGAACTGATACTTGATAAATCAAATTTTAAAGGGAGATTGATTTCTTTTTCAAAATTAGATATTTCATTAAACTCCACAATAAAGCTTCTTGGATAAATCCATGTCTGATTATTAATTATCTGAGGGACAACCCTTATTGAGTAATCTCCACTATGAAGAATTGGTTGTGTTTCAACAACACCATTCTGGTTTGTAATTAATGTTATGGGCTGATTTAAAAGCTCAGAGTTGATTACTACATTATTGCCTTGTACAGGATTTCCTAAATTATCTTTTAAGGTTATTTTAATCTTGGAAAGTATGTAGTCAAAAGTATGATTAAAGACTATATCACTGTCATCATTTGGCCAAGGTAAAAAGTCTGAAGTCTCCTCAAATAATTCAAAATTATATCTCGCTGATATTTTAACTTTATAACTACCTTCAAGTAATGAATTGAATTGATAATAACCATTAGAATTAGTTGTAGTAGTATTAATTATTGTATCTTGTCTAATTAAATAAATATTTGCGTCAGATATAGGTACAATATTATCATCAGAATGTTCCATCCTGACATATCCTGAAATTGACTTTGAACCGGGTATATAATCGTATGCCCTATTATAAATAGTTTCATCTCCCGGAGTTAATGAAACTGGAATTAATTCTTTAAAAATAACATCATTATAAACTGCTCGAATGTATAGTTGAATAATATATTGATTTAGAGGTAAATATATATTTTCAAAACTGTAAGTCGAATCAGGAAATATTACTGTTATTGGGTTTTGCTCCGGAACATAAAGTGTCATGATTAAGCTGTCTGGTTGTGTAATTACAGGATTATCATTATCGGTTAAATCATTAATTATCACAGAGCCCAACAGTGTTGCAGGTTTTAAAGTAAGTTGGAAATTTGCTTCAGCGCTTGTATATTCAGGGAAATTAGTGTTAATTAGAACTAGCTGTGGTGTAGCTGGATAATAATATTCTCTTTCAGCCTGGACAAAATAGCTTCCATTGGTTGGTACAGTATATGAATAATATCCTTGATTATTTGTCGAAACAGTTTCAGATATAGAGTCATCATTTTGATTGGTAATAGTTACTTGTGTTATCGGCAATGGGTTAGATTCTGAATCATTTACTAAGCCATAGATTACACCTTCGATTGGACTCATAATGAATTGGACAGTTGAAGGAGTCATTTCTCCGCCGATAACCGATACATTTAAATCATCTACTTCAGCATAACCTGCACGATGAGCTTTTAAAACATAATCGCCATCAATAATATTTGTAAAAGTAAAAGCTCCTGAAGAATTAGTTTGAGTAGTCGCCAACAAAGTTGATTCTTCAGTGTTTTTTGAAGAAATTGAGATATTACGACCTTGATTAAATCTTCTTTGATTTCCCCATAACTCAATAGTAACATTATTTATTCCATTGCCGGTAACACTGCTGATTGCACTTCCTGAGATAGAGTTACCTGTAAATGATACAGTAAAATGTAAACTATCAGCATCTTGGGTACTAGTTAGCTGAATTGTTGGAAAATCTTCATTGAAAACATAACCTTGAAGATACCCTTGGACTAAATAACTTGCAGCCGGTAAACCTGTAAGTGAAAATATTCCTTGATTGTTTGTACTTGTATTGAATACTCTTCCACTGTTTATATTAGTGGCAATAATTGAAACCCCCGAAATTCCATTATCTTCATAAGTAACTCTTCCTGGAATTCTTCTAGATTCAATTAATTGAATATCTGCAAAGGTTGTCTGGCCTGATGAAATATTTACTTCCTGCCAATAAGATGTATAAATAGGTGTCTCTGCCCATAACCTTTGAAATCCTGTAATATCTGTGATTGCATAATCACCAAATTCATCTGCAATAGTTTGTCTAAGTTGATTTTGTGAGTTTAAAGCTTTGATTACAGCAAGTTGATTTGTGCTTGTATATGGATTTTCTTGATAATAAACAGTCCCAATTATTGCATTTGCTATTGCATCTAAAGTGATCTCTAAATTAGACGAATTATGATTAACTTGTAGATTTTGAATAGTTTGATATCCAGTCTTTGATATGCGTAAATGATAAACACCTTCACTTACAGTTTCAAAAATAAAACTACCATCCTGATTGCTTTGTACTTCTTCAATCAAAGTATTATTTTCAGTGTTAAATAAAGAAATTTTACAATTAATAACCGGATTATCATAGTTATTTGTAATTATACCGGCAATCTGACCAATGATTTGTTCCAGTTGAATGTTTTGAACATGATTATCACCATCACTTAAAGTTATATTTAACTCATTAGAAGGTAGATAAGAACCTCTTGTAACTCGTAATTGATAATTGCCTTCATACTGGTTAATAAATGAAAACTGTCCGTTTGAGGTAGTCATAAATATTTGGTCAATACTATCTGAAACCCTTCTTAATCTAACTCTTGCAAGACCTAATGGTTGATTATTTTGATCTGTAACAGTACCTGAAACAATTGCGTTTTTAACACTAATTACAAGTTGTAACTGACTAATATTCTGAGATGTTGTATTAATTGTCTGAATAGCATTATCATATTGATTGCTTGGAGTTAAAACTGTCGATATTGTGACATTATTTGTGTAAGGAGGAACTCCGGAAAAGGTGAAATTTCCATTCTCATCAGTGGTATCACTAAACATCATGCCTGCAGCGATTAATCTGACCGGAACATTAGCATAAACTTCTTGGTTATCAAGATCCGGATAAATACCTTTTTTTACTGAACCTGATACAATAACCGGAGCTATGTAAGTTAATTGAATATTTTGAGTGCTACTTTCATTATAACCTAGACTTATATTTTGAACTACTTTAGTTCTATAATTAGATCTAACAACAGTAATCCTAAAAACACCATCATAGAGATTGTTCAGAGTAAAGAAACCATTTGATTGTGTAGTTATTGTATGTGTTATTTGGCTATTATTATTATAAGCAATTACTGTCGCACCGGATATCGGAGCTGTTGTCAATGAGTCTGTAACAATTCCTGAGATAGAGCTGATATGTACTTGCATAGTGAGAGGGCTATCAGCAGGTAGAGTTACATTTGAACCTAAAATTACAACAGCTTGACTAGTGTTTTCATATCCTGGTGCATTTGAGACAGTAGATACTGAATATGTTCTGTAGGGTTGCAAGCCGGTTAAAGTAAAGTTTCCTTCAGAGTTAGTATTTGTGTTTGCTACTGAAGAACCGGATACAGCTCTAACCGGAATATTGGCTAAAGTGTTTCCAAATTGATTTTTAACAGTACCTGATATACTCATAATCATCATTTGCATTTCAATGTTTTTAATTAGAGAGGTACTACTTAGGAAAACATCCTCATCAGCAACATAGTACCCGGCATGAGTTGCTGAGATTGTATAGGTTATTTCTGCCGGTATATTGTTAAATACATAACTGCCACTTGCTGATGTAGTTGTAATTCGAGAAAAACCTCCTGTTGAAGTTATCTGTACTTGTGCGTTAGAAAGTCCGTCTCCTGTCTGATTAGACACAATACCGGATATTTGACCGGTTGCCTGAACAAGGGTGATTTCAGTTTCCAGAGTTTGGTTGGGAGGTATTGTAATATTGTTCTCTGATTGATAATCAATATATCCACTTTTTGAAGCTGAAATGTTTAGAGGAATATTTGTAACTAAACCTTGAATAAGAGTTGAGCCTGAGTTAAGTGTGTAGTTAGTTATAACACCCGATACTGTGTTTTCAATTGTTAATGTAGTATTGTTTTGATTACAAATAAAATTAATGCTACCTGAAAGCGGAACAAGAGATATATTTCGAGTCGTGATTGTATTCCCGGATAAGACTAAATTATTAACTGAATGAGTTACATAATTATTTCTTGTATATGTAATGTTATAATTACCCGGAATTAAGTTTATAAAGCTATACTGTCCATTTTGATTTGTTGACACAGTTCCACCCCCACCAAGAGAATTTGTAGCTGTAACTGCTACATTTGCAAGTGGAGTTTGTAATACAGAACCAATAACAACCCCATTTAAGCTTGCAAAATTTGTATTCAGTCTAAATCGCTTATTAGTTATATTTTCTCCTGCAGCTAGGACCATTGTTGTATCTTTGGTAGTATAACCGGGTTTAGAAATACTTATCTGCCATGTTCCATAAGCTAAAGATAAAGAATAATTACCGGTTGCACCTGAATTTACAGAATATGTCTCTCCGCTTTTTTGTGCTGTAATAAGTGCAGAAGTAATATTGTTATTATTTTGATCTGTAATTCTACCTGCGATTGACGAATTTTGTCCAATTAACACAAAATCATGATTTTGTGTTGAACCTATAGCAATATTATTCGCCATAGTTATTATACTTGAAGAAAAACCTGTTCTGGATGCTGTAATCCTGTATCTTCTTCCGGCAGTAACATTTATTTGAAAATTACCATATATATTTGTTACTGTTGAATATGTGTTGGTAGCATTATTTATTTCTTGTACGAAAATAGAAGCATTTCTGACAACTCCACCTTGATCATTATTGACAGTACCTGTAATAGTTGCTTGATTTACTTGTGTAGTAATGTTTTGGTTAGTAACATGAGAACCGGAAGTTACAGTTACTGTAATTGTATTGCTTACAAGTCCGGTTTTTTGTGCTGTCAAATAGTATGTACCTGCACTTACAGATAGTGTATATTCACCGGAATTGTTTGTTAATATTGGATTTATAGCTATTTGTGTACTTCCGCTTAATCTATACCCGGTGATAGAAGCATTTGAAACACCTGTTCCATTGAGTAATACTGTTCCAGAAATTACTGCAGGATTCGCACTCATGCTAAAGTTGATGTTATTTACAGTTTGAGCAAGACCAACAGATACATTATTTTGATTTGTTGTGATAAATCCATTTCGTGATGCAATTATATTATAGGTTCCTGCTGCTACCGGCAGCGTATAATTACCACTTGTATTTGTTTGAGTAGTAAAACTACCTGCAGTAATTGTAACATTTGATAAGGCATCACCACCTGAAAGCACGGTACCTGTAATAAAAGATTGATTAGCAGTCATTGTAATGTTAAGATTGTTAATAGTTTGCCCTACAGTAAGATTAACTTGTTGATTATTTTGAGCAGAATATTGGGGATGATTTGCTGTAATAATATAATTACCCTGAGGTAAGTTAATCGTATACTGACCGTAAACATTTGTTGTTGTTTGAAAAGCAGAACCACTCAAAGGAGTAGCAGTTATCTGAACGTTTGAAATACCGACAGTTCCATCTGTTGCGTTACCTGAAACTACATTAGCACGAGGTGTCATCGTGGCTACAGGCATAGTAGTATTTGTAGGAGTTGTTGTAGTTATGGTTAAGGTTTGGGGTTGAGGAGGAGTGTAACCTGTTCTTTGCCATGTCATTGTCCATGTACCAAGGCTAACTCCTGAAAACTGATAAGCACCTGTATTATTGGTAATTCTGGTAATAGTTGTATTGTCTTTTTGTAGTGTAACAGTTACTTGTGAAAGTACTGCTCCACTCGGTAATTGAACAACACCACTTATGTTTTTTGTATTAACTGTCATTTGAAGACCTGGATTAGAAATATTGACAGATTGCCCTGAATTAATAGAACTATTAATAGGCGTAACAAGAGTATAGCCTTGTCTTTCTGCAGTTAAAGTCCATGCACCGGGTGTTACGGCTATACTGTAATTACCTGAAGATGATGTCTGTGTTCTGATTTGACCTGAACTGCTTGTTGCTTTAATTGTAACATTTTGAACATTTTGCTCTCCTACTTTTACAGAACCGGTAAAAAATGCAGGAGAAAATGCTAGAGTTGCCGTTAACAATGTATGAAAAGTAGTAATATCTTCGTTAAAATGATTAGGATCTTCAGTAATTGTTATATTAAATGTTTGACTTTCATAACCATTCTTATTTATTGAAATATTATACTGCCCCAAAGGTAGTTTCTTTTTTTCACGACCTTGAGAATTCACGGTAAATGGAACATTGTCCATAGAACCTTCAACAGGAACTGCGTTTACATTGGCAAAAGCTATACCGTTCCCATTATTATCAAGCACAGTAATATTTAATGTGCCAACTGGAATTTCATAATTAAAATTAAAATTCGTACTAGAAGAACTGTTATTGTTTTCATCGAAAGCAAGAACTTTCCATACATAAGGAGAATGAATTAGTACTTCTGAGGCATTAAACTCAATCATATTATTTGTGGTAAATTGATCCCATACAGGATAAAAAACAACAGAACCGGCTTCCAATCTTTTCTCTGAAAGATATATATGATAAGCAATTGCGTTTGGAACTGTATCCCAAACGAAAAGTATGGTTTCATCATTAATTGTTGAGTTATTTAAAGGACTTGTCAATGAAGGGTTCGATAAAACAACTGATGACTGATAAACAAAACCACTCGGATTACCGGTAACATCAGAAGAGTATAAAGGGTCATTACCAAAGTTTGCCAGGACAATCCAGTTATACTCTTTTCCATTAATTAACGGTGGAGGGTTTTGATTTGTTATACTTCCAGAAGGATCAGGTATACCATACTGAGCAGATGTTGATGGAGTTACTATTTGCCAAATAACATTTAATCCATTAACGACAAGTTTATTATCATCATCATAACTTAAAGTAAAAGGTTGATCTGACAAAATGATATGATAATAAGGTACACCTGCTTGAGATTGCCATGAGAAAGTAGGAGTTTGATTATTACTTACTATTGAACCACTAGCAGGACTAATAGTATTTACGCCGTTTTCAGAAATGATGATTAATTCAAATTCCATAGAAGTACTCTGAGTCGTTTCATCATGAATTACACAGTAATAATTTCCTGTACTGATTCCTAAACTATTAGCATTCGTAAGGATAGTTCTTACTGTCATTCCATCAATTTCAATAACTTGGCTTTGAATATTCGCAGGTGCTTGTATGTAATTTTCAAGAACATTAATTGCACCTTTTGGTGAGGAAGAAAAATATAATTTAGCATTTACAAGAGTAGTAGGAGTCCAAGAAATCCTGAAATTTCTATTTGGCTTATACATTTCTACAGGAATTCTTCTTAAAACAATACTGTTAGTTAAATTCATGGGATGATTTAAGATACCGGTATTATATTCACCGGCAATATTTAATGTATTTGCAGGCAATATTGTGAAAAAAGCACACATTAAAACAATGGATATATAAATTTTATAATTTTTCATAAACACCTCCTAAAAATACCAGGTTACCGAAGTTCTCAAAAAAGGACTCGGTAATGCTATAAGGTTGAAATCAATTAAAGTGTTTGGATTGATATTAAAACCGGTACCAATTGCTAGACCGGGAATAATTATTGATGAAGTTTCAACTTGTACACCGTCAGAATCTTTTATATTATCAGCTATCATATCGGCGACAGTTATCTGAGCACTGAGAGCAAAATGAGTCCAGCCTAATGCAAATTTAAAAACATGTTTAGGTTTAATGCCAACTTTGTAATCTAACTTTGTAGTGTCAGCATACGCGATGAAAACTCCTGTTGAGTCTTTTTTTTCACCATCTCTATATCTTATGCATGAGTAATCTAAACTAAGCTCACCAATCGGTTTTTCATAAGAAAAGATTAATTTTCTGTCATTTTTTTGATAAGTTGTACTAATAGCAAATGATCCGGGAATTGAAACTTTAAGTTTATCACTATAATATTCTGTTCTATTTGTATATGCTATTTGAGCCGGTTTAAGTAATTCAACATCAAAAGTATCTTCATCTTCTTCAGCATTTAGTTTTAAAGCACCTAAAGTATGCTGAACAATATGTAAAGAGCCGTTTAAATCTTTTTTTCTTGGAGTTGTCAACGAAAAATCTAAGACCCAAGTATCTGACGATTGCCAACTAGCAGAAAAAACCATACCTGTAAAATTTCCGCTAAAATCAACATTTACACTATCATTCATTGTATTTCTGTAAGCAACATTCGGGTCATCAAAGGCTACATTAATATCAGTATCTCCGCCATATTGTCTAATAAAACCGCCAATATTCGCATTTAACTTGCTCTCCATTGACAATCTTGAAAAATTAATACCTGTACCGATAGATAATTTTTCATTTAAGACTTTTCCCCATGCAATATTGCTTTGTTGCATACTTATTCTTGCATTACTAAAAAGCTCAATATTTAAGGGTAAAATTGTTAATTCTTCATATTCATCATCAGTTCCTTCGTCTTTTATTGTAGCATCTTCAACTGTAAAATTTAAAGCATTTCCAATATAATTCATATCAAGATAGAATGGTTTATTCCAAAGAAATCCAAAACTACCAAATCTTTCATTATAAACTACTAATCCAAATTGATTAAGACCTCCTGATTGACCAATGTTAGTTTTCAACTCAGGATATTTTTTATCAATGTCTGGAGATTCATCTTTTTCGATTGCTTCATCAACGGCATCATCTACTGCTTCCTGTAATCCGGAATAAAGATTACCTGCATCAAAGCCTAAACTTGGTACTAAATCAAAAGAAAGTAAATTAGATTTACCTCTTGACATACCTGCCGGATTTGCTTGAATTAAATGCGCATCAAACAGGCTTGAAGAAATTGTGCTTCCAAAACTTCTTGAACGAGCAGTTGTTCCCATAAAAAAAGTTGAATAGAACGATAAATCAAGCTTATGAGTTCCACCATTAAATACTGTGATTTCATTTTCTGCATATAAGAAAGTGGATGAAATCAGCAATATTAACAAATAAATTATGCTTTTTTTCATATATCCTCCTTTATAATTATTTGTTTTTATTTACTCCTTTTATTATATGATATAGAAAATTAGAAGTCAAGATTTTTTTTAAACATTTATTAAATCATTATCAGTTGTTAGTGATTCTTTCTTAATTGATGATAGATTTACAAGAGCTAGAATATAACCGATTGGAATACCTCTGGAATCTCTAACCAAGTTTGTTTTTATAGTTATATGTTTTTTAAAGTTATGAAAATAATGACTTTGAGGTTCTGTTTTTAATGATGTTTTAATAATTTGCATAACAACTTTTTTTATCGTTGATTCGATTTCTTGATTATAATTAATATTTAAAATATTAGTATTTTCCTCTATTGAAGGGAAGTGTATCTTTATAATATCAGATAAATACAGAATATTTCCTTTCATACTGAAAATCATATATCCTGAATCTGACAAATTTAGCATAGCAAGAATTCTATTTCTATGTTCTACAATTTTTTCTTTTTTTAAATTATCATAATATAGGATTGACTCTTGCATTTTAAGTAATTTATTTATTATATCTTCTATCTCAAAATCTGTAATTATTGGTTCTTCAAATGAGAAATTATAATTCCCTTTGGTTATTTCATTAATAAGTTGCTTAACAGGAAATAAATCCTTCTTCATATAAGAACTCATTAAAGTGAATACTAGTACAACCAGAGTTAACTCAATAAATAATGAAAAAAATATAATATTAAAGATATCGTTTTTTAAAGAGATATTTGTTTCCGGATTGAGGCTTACCAAGAAATAAATAATTAATGAAGATATTAGTGATAAAAGGAAAATTGATACTATAA
>CAZJNG010000053.1:0-9901 GCA_964547265.1 uncultured Candidatus Cloacimonadota bacterium
TTGTGACGGGTTTATTATCATTTATTACTATATCTTTTTTATATTCCGGTAAGTAAATCTTAAAGGTGGTACCATGACCATATTCACTGTAAACGAGAATATAACCATTGTTTTGTTTTACCGCTCCGTAAATTGTTGATAAACCAAGTCCTGTGCCTTTGCCAAGTTCTTTTGTAGTAAAGAAAGGCTCAAATACATGAGATAAGGTTTCTTTAGTCATGCCTACTCCATTATCACTGATTGTAAGCATAATATATGAGCCGGATTTATCATCTGCATACACTTCAAAGAAGTTTTTATCTAATGTAGTCACGCTGGTTTCAATAGTTATCTTCCCGAAATCTTTGATTGCATCTCTGGCATTGACACAGAGGTTGGCAAGTATTTGGTCTATTTGGGAGGGGTCTGCTTCTACATAAACCGGTGTAGAAGATGGTTTCCAAATAAGCTCAATTTCTTCGCCTATTAATCTAGTTAGCATTTTATACATTGAACTGATAGTCGCATTAAGGTCAATAACTTTTGGGGAAATAATTTGTTTTCTGGCAAAGGTTAGAAGTTGTCTGGTTAAATCAGATGACCGTTTAGCGGCTTGATTCACTTCTTGAAGATTTTTTTGTAGATGGCTTGTAGGGTCGAGTTGTTGAATTGTTAATTCTGTATATCCAATTATTACGCTTAACATATTGTTGAAATCATGAGCAACACCTCCTGCCAAGCGACCAATTGACTCCATTTTTTGAGCTTGCATTAACTGGTTTTGAAGTTTTTCTTTTTCTTGTTCAGCAAGTTTTTGTTCAGTAATATCTCTAAAATGCTCGATAACATGAATGACCTTATTGTTTTCATCAAGTATTGGATATGCTCTTAGTTCAATCCACTTTTTTAGATCATCATCATATCGTTCAAGTTGTTCAATCTTACCTGATTGATAAGCTAGCCTCACTGCACATGTATCACATATACAATTTCTTGAAATTAAGTTATAGCATTTTTTACCAATTACGGCTTTTTTATCCATATTCAATATTTTATAAACAGCATCATTATATCTGATGACATTATAATCATTATCTAAGAGACCAATCATATCCGGGATTGCATTTAAAGTACTTTCAAGTATCATGTTAGCATTGTTTATCTCTTCTTGTTTTGCATATTCTTCAGTTACATCACGAAAAACAAGTACAACACCAATAATATTGTTATTTCTGTCTTTAATTGGAGCAGCACTATCTGCAATCTGATACTCTGTGCCTTCTTTTGATATTAATACTGTATGATTAGCAAGACCAATAATCTCTCCGGTTTTTAATACTTTTTGTACTGGGTTTTTAGCAGTTAGTTTTGTTGATGCAGTATAAATGTTGAAAATGTCTTCCAGTTTTTTGTTATAAGCATCAGAGAGTTTCCATCCGGTTAGTTTTTCAGCAATGGGGTTCATTTGAGTAATTTTCCCCTCAATATCTGTTGCAATGACAGCATCACCGATTGAATTAAGTGTAACTCTGAGGTTTTCCTCGTTGTTTCTGATTGTTTCTTCTGCAGTTTTAAGTTTTAACTCATAATCTATAGTTTTAAAAGTTCTTTCTAAGACTTCAGGAAGGATATCAAGAAACTCGGTAGTTTTTATCAGGTAATCAGCTGCTCCTAATTTCATCATCTTGACGGCAAGTTTTTCATCACCTTGTCCTGTCATAACAATAAAATTAACCGGTTTCTTTAAATCGTTAAGTTTCTCGATGATATCAAGCCCTGTTGTATCCTTTAATCGCTGGTCAATTAACATTAAATATGAATTATCAATTAGTAAAATATCTAAAGCACTATGACCATTGTCAACATCTAAAACCTCATAATTAAGTCTAATTAGATTTCTTTTTATGAGATTTCTTAGTGCATCGTCATCTTCTACAATTAAAATTTTTTTCTTATCTTTTAGAATATTATCTATGAACATATATACTCCATTCTTTAAAAATATTAATTTGTCGGCAATATTATGTAAAATTTACTGCCGAAGTTAGGTGTTGACTCTAATTTAATTTCTCCGTTAAGTCTTTCAACAATTTGCTTAACTATACTTAAACCAAGACCTTCTCCGGTAATCTCATTGTTTTTGACTCTGTAAAATAAATCAAAGATTTTTTCTTGATTTTCAGGAGCTATACCCACTCCATTATCTTCAATACAATATGTACTGTTATTGAAATCGGTTTTACCGCTGACTCTTATTATGCAAGGTTCATTAGATTTTTTGTACTTTATTGAGTTATCTATCAAGTTGTTAAATATTTGTAATAATTGAGTTTCGTCACCTCTGCAAGGAGGCAAATCAGAAATAAATAAGCTTATATCTTCTTTTGATATTTGATAATCCATTAAGAGCTTTACTTCATTTATTACATGATTCATATCTATTGTTTTTATTTCCAATAAGGTTCTACCCGAACGAGAGTATTTTAAAAGACCTTTTAAAAGATTATCCATTTGCTCAGCACTTTTTCTAATAAAGCTCAAACAATTAGTAATTTCATTAACTTTATTTGTAATCTTATTTGATTTTTCATCTGTCGTTATTGATTGAATATTCATAAGTTTCGATATTTCAAGCAATAAATAATCTATCTCTTTACTGTATCCGCTAACATTAACTAAAGGAGTTCTTAAATCATGCGAAGCGATATAAATGAGTTTTTCAAGCTCCTTATTTTTTGATAATATCTCTTGTTCAGCCTTGAGTCTTTCTGTTATATCCCGAGCTGCTGCATAAGTTAAATCGTTGTAGGTTGTTGATCTCCATTCAATATGACGATAGGAATTGTCTTTTGTTCTGTATCTGTTAGTGAAATCATAAATATCTTTTCCATTTTTTAAATCTTTGACCGCTTCAAGGGTTTGATTAACATCATCCGGATGTATGAAATCAAAGAAATTACTTTTTTGAAGTTCTTCAATACTATACCCAAGAGTGTTTTCCCATTCTTTATTTAGTCTGATAAAATTCCCTTGTAAATCAGCAATACATAAAAGATCTAATGCAGAATTAAAAAATCTGTTAAGTTCATCAGATTTGATTCGCAAGCTGTACTCTGTTTTTCTAAGTTTTAGCAGATTATCTCTTAATAACATAATCAGAATTATTGCCAAAAACAATAAAAACATGGTAGCATATAATGAGAACCTGATCCTGTTTTCCAAATTTTTTTGATTTGTTATATCTCTAAACTCAACGGTTCTGAGCTGTTTGCCTTTGTATGGTATGTTTCTGGCTTGTAATCTGACAGGGTATTCTTCTCCGTTTTTTCTAATTCCAATGGCTTCATAAGGTTCTTCATAACCGGATAAAATGTTTTTTAATACCATTTTTCTTGTCTTTTCTGAGATTAATAATAATCCGTCCATGCCGATTAACTCTTCGTATGTATATCCGGAAATATCAGCAAGACCTTGATTGCATTCCACAATGACACCTTTGTCATGGATTGTGATGCCTCCGAAAGAAGCTTCATGAAGTGCTTTAAACCTTGTTTCGCTTTCTAGCAGCTCTTGTTCTGCAATCTTTCTTTCTGTAATGTCTAAGGCAGTAAAGATAACTCCTTCACTATAGTCTTTAAGATTTATTGGGGTTGATGAGAGCAATATATGTTTGATTGTACCGTCTTTTGCTCTCCAACGAGTCTCTACAGAACCGGTGCCATGTTTTGCAATTTGTTTGTATTTTTCTTCTCCGACATACTCACTTTCTTCTTTTGTGGGGTAAAGCATAATGGCATGCTGCCCTAAAAGTTCATCTTCACTGTAACCTGTTAATTCTAGAATATAATCATTTACACTTACAATAACTCTGTTTTTTACAACACCTATTCCTGTAGGAGCGATTTTCATTATAATAGAAAGTACCTCGCTACTTTTTAACTCATCTTCGTCTGATTCATGACAGTTTAAGGTTTTAATATGAAAAACAAGAATCAATGCAATGTAAAATATAATAACTATTTTTAGCTTATCTAAATGCCAAACATAACTTTTCTTAACCATAAAACCTCTTATAATCTTATCTTTTTTAATGTTTATAATTATAGTAATGTTTGTTTTGATAGTCAAGAAGTTTTTTTATTTTTTGATGTTATTGCTTTGCATTAGAAAATGAAACCCACATGAACCGCTCTGTATCCATTTATTAAGTTTTTTAATCTGACTTTAAGGTTGATTTATGTATTTCTGTATTAAATCTTCTATATTTATGTTTTGTTTTATCTCTTTAAGGGCTTGGTTGATTTTTGGTATTATGGATTTTTTTGGATTGTCTTTTGAAATACCTAAGTATCCGTATTGAATATTGAGAGGAGTATCTAAGATTTTAAAATTATTTTCCAGTTTTAACTGTTTAATAGTATATATGCCAACATTTTTATCGCATACATACATATCAATCCTACCTGTATTAAGTTTTCTGAAATTTGCCTCATGTGAAGAAGTTTCATCTATTTTTAAGAGATTATGTATGATTGCATAATCAAAATCATCTGCGTATGAATAACCAATAATAGTACCAATCTTATAATCTGATAATAGAGTTAAGTCTCCATTAAACTTAATGTTACTGTCCTTTTTAACAAAAAAAACAAGAGGATTTTCTATAACAGCATCCGTATATTCAAACCTTTTTAATCGGTCATCATTTTTATAAAAATTAAAGATAAAATCTTTTTCTCCCTTTTCTGCTTCAAATAAAGCTCTGGCAAAAGGTAATAGTTCCAGAGAATAATTAATTTCGGCATATTCAAAGGCTTTTTTTACAATTTCTACTTGCACACCACTTACCTTAGATTGTTCCTGATATGAATATGGTGGAAATTCAACAGTAACTAATTTCACAGAATAACAATAAATATAATCAAAAAAGCAAAAAACAAAAAAAATAAGCAATATTTTTTTTAACATCAACACTCCATTTGTATGTTTATAATTGCACTATTTATCTAATACATCCGAATGTCAAGGACAAAAAATTAAAATTATTTAATTTTTTTATTGACAATAGATAGCTTGTTAATTATTAGTAACTTATAAATACATTAATGATTTTTGGATTTTTATGATTTTTACTGTAATGTATTGGAAAATATGCTTTTATTAGAGGTTTGATTATGCTGATTGGTGGTTTACAGAAAAGTTCACTCATTGACTATCCTGGAAAGGTTTCATGTATCATTTTTACACAGGGATGTAATTTTGCTTGCCCTTGGTGTCATAATGGAGGTTTGATACAAAAATCAGACCAAAACTTGATTTCCGAACAATTTGTTTTTGACTTTTTAGCACAAAGAAGAAATCTTTTAGATGCAGTAACCATTACAGGTGGAGAGCCTACTTTGCAAAAGAGATTAATATCTTTCTTGCAAAAGTTACGGAAATTACCTTTTTTAATCAAACTGGATACAAATGGTTACAACCCCAAAGTATTACAGGAAATAATTGCTAATCAACTGGTAGATTATATAGCAATGGATTATAAAGCACCTTTGGAAAAATATTCATTACTTACAAATTCAATTATTGATACAACTTATATACAAGACTCTGTAAAATTAATCAAGAAATCAAAAATTAAGTATGAATTTAGAACTACTTATGTTGTCGGTTTACTAAACGAAGGCGATTTAATACAGATTTCTCAGGAGATTGCTCCTGTTGATAAATGGATTATTCAAGAGTTTAAACCCGATAAAAGTTATGATAAAGTTTCAATTTTTAAAAATTATCCACAGAATTTTAATTGGTTAAATATAAAAAACAAACTTAAAAAGACAGCTTTCGAACAAACAATTATCAGATAATTATCTTAGTATAGACAGTATATCCGATATTTTATTTAGTGTGTTTTTATTCTTTTTCAAATGGTTGCTGAGATGAGATTCTTCACTTCGTTCAGAATGACATGACCGGACAAGCCGTTTGCCGGGGTGAGCAAAACTTGTATATTGCCAACAAATTATTCGTAACCAATATATTATTTATGTTTTTAAGGATTAATTCATAATATGGTTTTTTCGCTAAGGATAATCTTTTTTTAAATGTATTTAATGTTTCATAACTCTATACTTTAGATCCTGTCTCAAAATGTAGAATTGTTCAACAAGCACCCTTGCTTGTTGTTTGTTAAAATACTGTTTTTAAATGAGTTATGATGTTTGGTGCAAACAAGGGTGTTTGCACAACAGTAATTTTGGGACAGGCTCTTTAGATCCTGTCTCAAAATGTAGAATTGTTCAACAAGCAACCTTGCTTGTTGCTTTCTAACATATTGATTGAAAATGATTTATGATGTTAATTGCGAACAGGGGTGTTTGCACAACAATAATTATCAGACAACCTCTTATAATAATGTTTTTTTTGCTTGACAACTAAAAGAGTTATTAATTAATGAAATCAGTATATAAGTTAAGGGATAGTAAATATATGTATCATAAATATAAAGTTTTTTTAATCATAATAATCATTGCATTCTTTATAAATGCTTGTAAACAAGAAAAACAACATGAGGAAATCATTTCGGATATTTTGACTGATTCAACTATAGTGGAAGTAATAGAGCCTGCCCTAGAGAGTAAAATAGATTTCAAACAAATAATAATTAATGATGAGTATCTTAGTCAACCAAATAACTTAAAAAGAAAAAATCCACCCGAATTTATGCAAGGCTTGTATGTAACAGCTTATGTAGCCTCCCGTTCCAGATTTGACAGTTTGCTGGTTAATGCTCAAAATTCGGGTATTAATACTATTGTCTTTGATGTTAAGGAAATGCAAGGAGATGTGTATTTTTCTTTGAAAGACCATCCGCAAGTTAAATATATGACTTCTGAAGTAGTGTTAAATGTGAACAGGGTTGTAGAGAAAATACACTCTTATGGATTTTATGCTGTAGCCAGAATGGTTCAATTTTACAATATCTCTTCTGCCGAGAAATATCCTCACTTAAGACCTCAACTAAAAGACGGAGGATATTGGCAGGAAAAGTCTGGTCATGATGCTTGGTTAGATTCATCTCATCCGGAGGTTCAGAGTGATTTGTTACATCTGATTGATATTGTAGCAGGTACAAATGTAGATGAAATTCAGCTTGATTATGTCAGATTTCCTACAGAGGGTAGAGTTTCTGATGCAGTTTTTTATTTTGAACTTGAAGATGAGTTCTTATTACAACAAGACAGTACATATATAAAAAGAGAAAAAAGAGATATTATCAGGGATTATGTAAGAAAAGCCAGAGAGGTTTGTGATAGGCATCAAGTTAGATTATCAGCTGATATTTTTGCTATAGTTGCATGGCAAAGGAGTATTGATATTAGAAATACAGGACAGGATATTGCATACATGAGTCCGCATTTACATCATATTCATCCGATGATATATTCTTCTCATTTTTCAGACGGATTTCAATTTCATGCAGATGATTTTATCAATAAACCTTATCCTATCATAAAGGCAGGTATTGAAAAAACAATTATAAAAATGGATAAAAACTGTGAAGTAATACCCTTTTTACAAGCTTTCGGGTGGAGAGTAAATTATAATCGAGAATATATGTATGACCAGTTGAAAGCAGCTTATGATACTGATGCTAAAGGTTATATTCTGTGGAATGCTACCGGCCGCTATAATAAAGCACTTGGTTGGATTAAAGAATGGAATTACTCAAGAAGAATGGGTGTGATTCTTGAGGGTTATCCTGTTCATGAGACACTGGTAGATGAGATAGATTTCTCAGTTTATACTGACCCTATTCAGATTGATTCACTGGAAACAGTCAAAGATACATTGAATTAATTAGTTTTTTTCATTTACAATGTTGAATTAAGCAGATTGTTTTTTAAAGAAAAATTTAATGAAAATCTATCTTATCAATCAGTCTTCCGTCACTAAAGATATGTAAATCCGGTTTATCAGAAACAGATTTAAGGATAATTTGATAGGTATTAGGTGTAAGATGTATTTCAGGCATTTTTTTATAGCCTTCAAAATGTATTGGCTTTATATTTAAAGTTTTAAGGTTTTGAGCAAATTTTCCATTTTGTAAGAAATACTCTTTTTGTTCGTAATATATCTTTCGTAAATACTTTTTTTCAAATCTAAGCGGGTCAGGTGTAAACTCAATCTTATCTTCACCAACATAAGTATGAGTAAACGACACATCTCCCCACATTTCAGGATAATGCATAGCAATGAGCCCTTGAGGTGACCATACAATATTCATTTCAGGATAATGTCTGCCTGTTTCGGAGTTGATACTTTTGACATATCCATCATCAGTTTTATCAAGTTGCCAATGAACTCTGGAAAAATTAACCTTCCAAATATCACCTTCTACAGGAGGAGTTTCTTTGTGAGCTGCTTCTTTTAAAACTGCCCAGGGTATAGCCATTTCTACAGTCCAGTAGTCATCAACATCAGAAGGGTCATTTAATGTTCCTTTCAGATACACAGCGGTTTTTAAACCTTTAACATCCCAGGCATCAATAGCTACCTGCGCTCTGTCTCTGTATGGTTTTATCAAAAACAAATCCCATACGGTATTAAAAGCATTAACTTCGATTTCATAATAGTCATGTGTATCTCCGTCAGGGTCAATAAAAACTTCAAAATCATTGTCAAAATAGATAACTGCATCTCTTTCTGTCAGAGTTGCCCAGAGGTCTGTCTCTTCCATATAAGCACCAATATAAAAATATTCATCATCCCAAAGCATTTTTGCTTTAGTGATAAAAGGTGGTAATGGCTTTAAATGTCCTTCAATATCAACAAATTCTTCAGTCCATGCAGCTAATTTCCAGCTTTCTTCATCAAGCTTTCCATCTATGACAAGTCTTTCTTTACTTTTGTAGCAAACATAGTTTAATGGTTTATCGTCAATCATAGGGATAGGGAACTTTCTCTCCGCATAAATACTCAGAAAAAGGCTTAAAAATAGGATTGCTATGCTAAATCTTTTCATTTTTTCTCCTTATACATTGATTCTATAAAATATCTCATATTTGTTTGTAGCAGTCCAATACAGGTATCAGCACAACCATAATAGATATAAATATCACTGTCATCATCTACAAAGCCATGACTGTCATACTTTAAAGCTATCATACCTGTCGGAAATACAACATTTTGTACCTGCCCTACACATTCATAAAGCTCACGAGGTTCAATAAAATTATACTTTGACCTGAAAAGAACTTCCTGCGGATTTTTAAGTGATAAAAACGAAAATCCTGCCTGATAGATATTTGACGCTGCAAAATGAGTAGCTACCCCATGATAAATATGTAGCCAACCATATCTGGTCTTTAACGGGACAGCTCCTGAGCCGATAAGTTCATCCCAGTAATGAGGTCTGCCGGAAAATACTTCTCCTAAACTCTGCCAGCTAATCAAGTCATTAGATTTACTGAGACAAATTGATGAACCAGTCTTTGTTCCATTTGCCAAAGCTGTTTTATTTGGTCTGTAAAGCATATAATACTCATTAGCAATTTTTTCTGGAAAGATAACTCCATTACGAACATCTTTATCGGATATTATACACTTGAAATCCATAGTTTTAAAATCATCTGTCTCAAATAGTCCAAGATAACAACC
This sequence comes from uncultured Candidatus Cloacimonadota bacterium, assembly GCA_964547265.1. Lineage (GTDB taxonomy): Bacteria > Cloacimonadota > Cloacimonadia > Cloacimonadales > WRIO01 > JALNXV01. Next base: position 9,637 of record CAZJNG010000053.1, read on the forward strand.
GTTGTCAGTATCAATAGCAGTAACTATCAAAATTCTATCATCTATATATGTGATTCTGGGGTCATAAATATGATAAATCAGCTCTTTGATTTTCTCAAGTCCGGTCATCTTAACATAGGTTTCAGCTACTTTGAAATTTTTACCTGAATCACTCTCTGCTGTAACAAGAAATGTCTCCCTACCTCTGTTCTGAACTCTTAAAAGCAAATAAAATTTCTCTCCTATCTGCACAGCTCCGGGATTAAATACTGATGAAACATTATCA
>CAZJNG010000054.1:0-9829 GCA_964547265.1 uncultured Candidatus Cloacimonadota bacterium
AGGAAATTGATTTTTATGACGGAGAACTGAACATAAGATCCTCCACAGCAGTTATTTCACAGCTTTTCGGCAATATACTGAAAAATGCAATGGAAGAACTTTTTAAGGTTGAAGAACCTGAAATAACAGTTATGACCGGCAAGATCTCAAATTTCGTCTATTTTAGTATTAAAGATAATGGCGGTGGAATTCCTGAAGAATATTTGGACAAGATTTTTAATCCGTTTTTCACTACAAAACCAAGAGTTAAAAAAGCTGATGATGACAGCCCTGTAGGAACCGGTCTGGGATTACATTTTTGTAATAAAGTTGTTAATGATTTGGGAGGCAAAATAGAAGTAATTTCTAAAAAAGGTATTGGCACCGAGTTCAAAGTATTGTTACCGGAATACAATCAGCATTAATAAGTTAATAGAATCTCATGATTATTTTGTCTGACAAGACTATAAAGCTTGCATTTTACTGTTCGGCAAGTTTAACAATACTATTTATTTTTGTTTTGATATTAAACTCATTCTATATTCCCAAAGCAGCTGAAATAGATATGTCAGAAATTTCTGTATTAAGTCAACCTATACAAAAAGAGACAATCGTTTCTGAGTTTGTAGTTTCTCGAAAAGGCAAAGAATTAAAAGTTATACCTTTAGCTGATTTTGATATTAATGGAGTTGTAGTATCTACTAAAAGATATTACTCAGGATTCGATGCTGCAGTTGTTCCTATAGATATTGGTATTGTTTGGGGAGAAATTACTAAACCTGAAAACATTGCAAATATTTATTTTGAACAGATTGTGAGGTTTTTACGATATAGAATCACCGGAGACTTACCTTTTGGATATGATTATATTAATAAAAATGTAGCGAACATTCACGCAGTTCCTGCAAATAAAAAAATAAAACGAGTCCTAAACTCTATAAACAAATATGACAAAGTTCATTTAAAAGGCTATCTGATTCAAATTGAAAGCATAAGCAATAAAAATTACAGAAGAAGAAGTAGCCTCACCAGAGATGATACAGGTGACGGTGCTTGCGAAGTTATGTGGATTAATCATGTTAAAATTAATCATAAAATCTATTATTAGATTTATAACTGACTTTCTACAGTAAAAATTGATGTTTTATTATTTTTTGAATGAGCTTAAAATAATTATTCATTTAAATTTATCATAACCGCCGACTTTAGAAGCTGTGCAAGATTACTGTTGTGCAAACACCCTTGTTTGCACTTAAAAGCATAAGTAACTTATATTCAGTATTTTAACAAACAACAAGCAAGGGTGCTTGTTGAACAATTCTGTATTTTTAGACAGGCTCTTTAAAGAATAAATTTTATAATTTTTATTACATGCAAACTACACAATCTCAGCAACATAATACCGCAAATCCTTAAGTGACCTCCAAGAGGGAAAAAAGCCTCTTGGAGGTCATCGGTATCTTAGTTAATGTGCACTATAATCTTACTTTTAATAAATAAAAAAATACTTTTAAAAAAAAATCCATTCTTATGACAATTATAGATAAAAACTAAAAGAATCAAGTTGACAATAAAATTTAATTTAAAAAGATGAATATAAGCTTTTATCATTTTTATTGATAATAAATCATAAGTATAACCATAAGGAGTAGATATGAAATTAAACAATCCTGTACCAAGAGTAGCTGCTGTTCATGATTTATCGGGGCTGGGCAGAGTAGCTCTAATGGTTGTTATACCAATATTATCTTCAATGGGTATCCAGGTAACTCCTTTACCGACAGCAATATTATCAGCTAATACAGATTATTCTGATTTCAGAATGCTAGATTTAAGCAGTCAAATGAAAGAATTTTTAAATCACTGGAAAAAAGAGAAAGTTTCCTTTGATGCGATATATACAGGTTTTTTAGGCTCATCTATACAGGTTGAAATAGTGAAGGAGTTGATAGATTTCTTTAAAAATGATAATACACTTGTAGTAATAGACCCTGTATTAGGAGATGATGCTAAGGCATATACAACCATTGATCAAGCATTAATCAATAAAATGACAGAGTTAATAAGTTATGCAGATGTTATAACTCCAAATATTACTGAAGCATTTCTACTACTTAATAAACCTTATAAACATAATTGTTTACTTGATGAAATCAAAGAGTATGCAGTCGAACTGGCAACTAAAGGTCCAAAAATAGTTATCATTACAAGTGTTAATGATTTTGATAAGAAAGAGTTAACTTCTGTTATTGCTTATGATAAATTAAATGAGAAGTTTTGGAAGGTATCATGTGCTTATATACCGGCAACTTATCCGGGTACAGGCGATATTTTTACAAGTGTTTTGACCGGTTGTTTATTGCAAGGCGATACATTGCCGATTGCTTTGGACAGAGCTGTTCATTTTACCTCTATTGGCGTCAGAACAACCTATGGAAGAAACTATGATTATAAAGAAGGAATAATCATTGAGAAAATCTTAGATACACTTAAAGCACCGGTTACAGTCAGTTCTTATGAGATTATTTAAATGAAAAAATCTATGATTGTTACAGATTTAGACGGGACTCTATTTACTAAAGATGGAAATATTAGTTATAAAAACAAACAAACACTTCAGCATTTAAAAAAACAAAATATCTTAAGAGTAATCGCTACAGGTCGTTCTTTATATTCAGCAAAAAAGATACTGACAGATGATTTCCCAATAGATATTTTAATCTTTTCTTCGGGAGCAGGAATTTATCATTGGCAAACACAAGAATTATTCTACCAAAAAAGTTTAAATTCATTGCAGGTAAAAGATATATCTGAATTTTTAAGATCTTTAAAACTTGACTTCATGGTTCATCACCCCGTGCCTGATAGTCATAAATTTGATTATTTTACAATACCTGAAAACAATGAAGACTTTTTCAATAGAATCAAACTATATGAAAATGAATCTTGTTTTAAAGAATATAGTCTATATAAATTTAACAATGCTTCTCAATTCTTGGTTATTATACCTGATTTATCTGAAAAAACAAATAAAACAGGTATTGAAATTTATAATATCGTAAAGGATAAATTATCTGATTATAGTGTAATCCGCACTACCTCACCATTAAACCATAAAGATATATGGATAGAAATATTCCCTAATGACATAGACAAAGCATTTGGTGTAAAATTTCTACAGAAAACACTAAATATTGAACAACAACAAACTGCATGTATAGGCAATGATTTTAATGATTACTCTATGTTGGCATACTCTGAAAATTCTTTTGTTGTCGCTAACGCACCCGATGAATTAAAAACAGTATTTAAAGTAGTCTCTGATTGCAATCAAAACGGCTTTACTGAAGCTGTTGAATATTTCCTAAGAAACAAATCCTAAAGAAAGAATAAATATGAAAAACTTTAATTCTAATACACTTAAAGCTTTAAGAATTGATAGTCTCTATCTCTTAATCAAACCCTTTTCAGATATTGGCAAAAAGACAAAAAGAAATTTTAAAGTATTTAGAAATGGCGATGAATCAAAAGCACAAGATTACTTTTTACATATTAATAACATCTTAAAAATTATAAATAAATTTCCGGAAACTATTAGTTATATAGGTTCAACTTTATCTCATTTTGACGATATATCCGGCATTTTAAAGCATGACACAAAAAGAATTTTTGAAATGCATGAGTTATTTGAGATAAAAAAATTTATTTATTTCTATCGTATTTTAATTAAACAACTTAAAGAAAAAGATTTATACAATATTATTCCTTTTAGGAGTCTGGATGATTTGTTTTTCTTGTTAGATATTGATAAACAAAATAGTCCTTCGTTTTATATAAGTACACAATATTCATTAAAGTATAAGGAATTAAAAGAAAAATATACTCAATTGAAATATGAAACCGATCAAGAAATTCAAAATCTTAAGACAAAAATTACCAATGATTTAAATCTGAGTGTAATTGAAAATACCATCACTATATCTCGAATGAATCAAGCTCTTATTAATAAACTGCTGGATTCTAAATACTTCTATATAGATAAAGAAAATTTTGCTAATGTTATTCTCAAAATAAGACTTACAGAAGATATTTTTTATAAACAAAATTTACTAAATCAACTTGATAATGATTTAGAATTAGAAGCACGAAATATCATAAACGAAATCTCTCAAAAAATAAACATTCAAAAAGACATTCTCGCCAAGGCTATTGAGGAAGTTGGTACAATTGATTTGCTGTTTGCAAAAGCAATTTTCGCCAGAAATTATCATTGCTGTATTCCTGAAATAGTTCAAAGAACTCAAACTAACGATATAATGCTTAATTGTATTGATTCTTATGATATATTCTTAAAGAATGAGCTTCATAAGTTATCAATTGAATATCAGGCAATTAGTATTTCTATAAGCAATCCGGTGACTGTTATTACCGGTTCTAACATGGGTGGAAAAACCAGTATTCTCAAATCTATTGGTCAAATTGCCTTTATGGCTCAATTAGGGATACCTGTTCCTGCAAAACAAGCCGAACTGGTTTTATTTGATAATGTATTTTTTAGTGGACCAATTACACAAGAAGACAGAGCGGATCTTAGCAGTTTTGGATTTGAAGTCTTTACATTGCAAAATGTAATTAATTCAAAGGGATTTAATCTGTTTCTATTAGATGAATTTGGACGAGGCACAAATCCACACGAAGGACAAGCTCTTGCTCAGTCAGTTATGGATTACTTTTCTCATCAAAATAAAACTATTTTAGTTACAGCTACACATTATACACCATCACCAACATTACAAAACTTTACTCATTATCAGATGAAAGGGCTAAAACAGGATTTTGTTAAAGAGTTAAACTCAGAAAACGCTAATAATTTAAATTCTGTTCTTAAAATTCTTCATAAATATATGGACTATCAACCAATTGAAGTAAGTAAAAATAATACTGTTCCAAAATCAGCTTTATACATTGCCAAAATTTTAGGACTAGATAAAGACATTATCAATAAAGCTGAAGCTATTTGTAAATCAAAACTTCATTGATAATTCATAAAAGTACTTATGCAAATCTATTGATTTATTGGTTCTGATATATCATATAAAATAGAAGAAAAATCTTTATAAACTGAAAAGAAAGATAGGTTTATTCTTAGATTACTTATTACTGTACGACAATATGACTCTCTTGAATAAGCTATTCTTTTCGCAATTAATTCCAATGCGAGACTATCTAAAAAATCATATTCATCAATAAGAATAATTTTGCTGTTAGTCACAAGTGTATGAGCTCGTACCGTTGTTAAGAAATTATTATTTGCCAGATATTTACTTACAATAATAAGAGTCTCGTTGATACTGTTCTTTTTTAGAAACGAGTTTATTTTAATCTCATTGATAAACCTCTCAAGATAAATTACATCAATTGATTCGTTATTATTAGTTATTTGTGATTTAATTTTTTTATTATATATTATAGATGATTCTAAAATTATATTCTCATTCATATCTATTTTATTGAAACCATTTAAGAAATTATGCTTGTCATTTCTATTTTCTTCAGAATTTCTAATGGCTTTGTTTTCACAATTTACAAACCTAATCATATCTTGAATATAATATGAATATCTTGTTAAAGCTGATTTAATATTTTGATTCTTATCGGCTGAATCATCATTATTGCTTGAAAAACTAATATCAGAGAACTTATTAAGAGAACAATAAATAGCTTTTTTATTTTTAATATTTTTTAAGAAACTATCGTCAGAACCCGATATTTCCGAGTTATTTTTCCCTCTTTTTAAGGTAAAGTCAAATATAAGGCATTTCTTTGATAGCATAAATTTAAAAGACAAAGGATTTAAAGATTCAACAATAATTTTCGTAGTAAAAGACTTAAATGAATCTGATTTATCAAAGAGCATCTTATAAAAAGAAAATTCATACTTATTACAAAGCATTGTAACTGAATCATAATAAGAAATTAATTCTAATAAATCCTTTAAAAATTCAAAGGTAATTATATTAATTTCAGGGATAACGACAAAGACATCAGTAGTCTTATTAAAAAGTAAATTTAAACCAAACATATTCTGATTATCCTCTGAAATTTCTTTCTCAAAAGCTTTTTTATCATGCTTCATTTTACCTACTTTCGTAAAAGGTGATTAAAATAATTGTTCATAATGCTTATCTCCCGAATGATAAACAGGTATAGAAATAAATACGGTAGTTCCTTCTCTTTCTTTGCTTTTTAACCATATCTTTCCTTGAAGTAATTCTGCAATTCTTTTTGATATAGCTAATCCGACACCTAATCCTCCACTTCGAAACTCTAAAAATCCTGAACGGTGAGAATAAATATCGCCTAATTCATAAAATGCTTTAAATACATTTTCTTGTTCATGTTCCGGTATGCCTATACCATTATCTTGGATATAAATTACAATAAATTCTTTCTCGATATTTGAGTTATCAAAAGTATCAATTGAGTCAACTTTTTCATGTGGAAAAGTTGCTTTTCTTGCTCCTAAAACTATAGTACCATAATCAGCAGTAAATCTAATGGCATTCATAAGAATGTTTAGTATCATAATGTGGAAAGATTGCCATTCAACTTCAACAGAAGGCAAGTCTTCTTCAATTTCTAGTCGCAATCTCATCTTTCTTTTTTTGCTTAACAATTCAACTTCATAGAAGAGACTTTTTAGAATATCTGCAAGATCTACCTTTTCAAGTTTTAGTTTATTGCTGGAATTATATCTGTTTAAGGTCATAATATCCTGAATTGTAGCAATCAATTTTTTTGTACTTTTATCGACTTTTAAAAGTAGATCAGAAGTCTCAATATCTATTGGGTCAACATTTTTCTTTAATCTTTGAATATAGCCTTGTAAAGTAATTAAAGGGGTATTAAGTTCATGAGAAACAATAGAAATAAAGTCATTCTTCATAGAGTCCAAAGTATGTAATTCCCAGTTTTTTGACATTAAAGCCTGATAAGTTTTTGCATTATTCAGAGCTAAACTCACTTGAAGTAAAAACATTTCCATCATATCGTTTCTGATTCTAAGATTAGATTTAAATTCTCCCAAATTATCAAGATACAAAATCGCATAGATTTCCTTATCTATCATGATAGGTGCACAATATAAAGAATTAGCTTGATTATCAAGAGCAGAATAAGAGTGTTTAGTATAATAGGTGCTTAATTCACCTTTATCATTAATACCGCTTTTCAAATAAAGGGAGCTTAAGTCTTCATTTTGTTCTCCAGTATCAGTATCTATTTTTTTTACTTCATCAAGGTAGTTTTCTATAAACACAGGATGCTTTGTGGCTTGAACATCACTAACAGTTGTTTTTGAAAAATTAGAAGCATTATTTAACAATCGGTTCTCATCATCAAGTGCAACTGAAAAATAATAATTACCTGATTTATCTTTTTTTATTAAGAAGCCTCTTTTTGCTTTTGATATGCCAATGATTTCACGAACCAATTCATATTCAATTTTATCCAAATCATATTCTTTCATCATTCGCGAGTTTACATCCATCAGTTTTCTCATTAAATCGACTTTTTGATTAACTTCGTCAAATTCTGATAATCTGATTAGCATTGTTGAAAGATGATAACTAAACTGATGTACCATTTTTGATTCATAAGTTGAAAAAGGCATTTCTCCTGAATCACGAATAATAAAAAAACCAATTTTTGATGTTTTCAATAATATTGGAGAGATTAAAGTATGTTTATTTTGATACTTTATCGAAATTGTCTTATCATTTTCTATAGCTTTCTTTATTATATCTAACATATAAGAATTTTCAATAGATTCAATATTAAAATTATTTTGGAGATAAATTGAGTAATTATTGGTAAAAAATGAGTTTATTGTTGAACTATATTCTTTTGAATGCTCATCAGCACTCTCACCTGTTAATAATATATTAAACTCTTTATTTTTAACTTCATTATTGATAAATTTCTGTACATTTGGATTATTACTATTTATCACAATAATTGCATAAGAGTCAGGTGAAAAATAGTCAATAATCTTTTTATTTAAAAAGAATTTTATTCTTTCCGTATCTTCTATACGAAGTAATGGTAGAATTTGTTTATTCCATTCAGAAGTTTTTATTGTCGGTCTGTTCGCCACTGTACATAGGTTAATATTTTTTATATTTAGTTGATTAGCTTTTGTTTTTTCTATATAAATTTTTTGTTCTCTTTCAGGCAACAATTTAACTGCTTCAATAACTTTTTCACAGTAAGTTTTATAATGTGATTGAACAAGTTGTACCGAGTTCAAAGCCTTATAAATCTCAACCAAGATTGCATATATTTGAATTTCTAAAATAAAATAATGATTACTTTTTACAATAGGAAGTAATTTAAGAGTATCCCGCAAAATCTTTCTTAAAGGAACTTCATTTTTTAAAAGGTTAATTTTAATCAGCGGAATATCTTTTACAATTGACCAGTAGAAATAGTTAGAGTTAGTAATCAGCAATTCTGCTTTACTAATATTTTCGTATGCTTTATGGGGAGAATTATCCAAGGTATAGCAAATTGCAATATTTAAATAAATTATAGATAATGCATAAGAACTTGTTGATTTCTCTGCAAACTCCAGAGCTAGTTTAAAATTATCAATCGCAGTATCGTAATCATTTTTAAGTATTGATATCATTGCCAATAATTGATAGTAAAAATCTTCATCCTGAGTTTGGCTGAAATTTAAATCTTTGTATAATATATTTTCTAATTTTTCAATATCACCAAGTTCATATAGAAATAAGAGATAGCTCTTAACAAGAGGATTTATTTGAAAAAAGGCACTATTAGTAGTTAATTGATTATTTTTATTATTAGTAAAAGAATTATTTTTAACTTGAGAGGTGTTCATACCCCAAAGCAATATCTCATTGAAATCAGAAGTTAAAAAATTATAAAAGTGATGGAAACCGATTATTTTATTTTTTGCTAGGGCAATATTGTTATCAATAGAGGTTAAAAGAGCATGGTTTTCAATTTCAGTAACTATTTTCTTTGCTTCTAAGAGATTCTTTTCAGCTTCAATGAATTTACCAAGCTTAATGTTTGTTTCTCCATAGTTCAGATAAGCCAGAGCGAGACTTCTTTTATTACCTATCTTTCTTGATATGTCTTCTGCTCGTTTGAAATAAATCATAGCATTGACAGTATCTCCTTGTCTCAGGGACATATCTCCTATATTGTTATAAATTGTACCCAATAATCTATCATATTGTAGTTTTTCCCATTCCTTTTTACATTGAAAAAATAATTTTTGAGCCTCAGGATAAGATTTATATTTGCTGTAAAGGATTGCCAGATTATTGTATAAAGAGCCTAAGGAAACATGAGAAATGATTGATAATGCAGGATTTTTTATCCCATAATTAAAATTATCGTCTGAACTTCTAATTTTATTAATTGCCTCTTCATACCAAACTATTGCTTCTTCATCTTTCCCGATAGCGGTCAGATACATTCCATATCTGTCATAATACTTAATCTCTAGGTCTTTTTCAAACTTAAGATTTGCTAATTTATCAAATAGATATCTGGACGATTCAAGTTGTCCTAAAACATTATAGATGGTTGCTAAATCAATAAATAATCTAATTTGCTGTCTGCCTGTCAATGCTAAAGGTAAAGCGTTATTCAAATGTTTTTCTGCAGCTACAAACCGTTCACTTCTAAAATATAAAGAAGCGTAAGCATAATGCCATTCAAAAAGGTCTTCTCTAGGATTCAAGCTATTTAACAAATCTAGAGCATCTTGAATTCTTCCGGTTAAATCAGCTTTTTCAATAAATAACAGAAGATC
>CAZJNG010000055.1:0-9669 GCA_964547265.1 uncultured Candidatus Cloacimonadota bacterium
GATTTACACTACTGCCTACTACACTTGCTGTAAGGTTAGCAGGTGGTAAAACAGGTTCTTCAATCGGTGTTACAGTTACAATATTTGAAGGATTTGATTCTCCATCAGGATCTGTATAAATGGCAGTAACGAAATATTCGTATTCAACGCCATTAATAACATCATTATCAGTAAAACTTGTATCTGTAATAATTTCAGAAATAACATCATCGTCTCTATAAACTTTATAACCGCTTAAATCTCTTAGTACAGGTACTTCCCATTGAAGTTCAACAACGCCATTTCCTGCTGTTGCAGTTAAATTTCGTGGTGCAGGGAATTCAGAAGAATCATATTCAAAGTCAGCAATGCATCTTGCTGCGATATGACTACCTGTATTTCTTGTTGAAATTAATCCGATTATATTTACAGGTTCAGTTGGTATTGCTTGACCAATATAATCTACATCATAAAAATTAGTTCTAAAAGTATAATCTTCAATACCGTCAGAAACGGCATAATCAATACCATTTGAGAAATTACCTTGAGCTTCAAACTGAACATTTAAGACTTTCACAAGGCGTGATTGATACATATTAAGAGAATCTAATAATTCTGAGAAATTGACAATAATTGGTAGTATTTCATTTCCTGTTGAGCTTGCTTCACCCGGATCAAGAGTTGGAGTAAATTGTAACATACCATTGAAGGCAGTTAATTTTCCTGTAATACCTGTAACTCCATCACCAATATTATAAATAGTATTAATAACACCGGTGTTATCATCAATCATAATTCCGGCAGTTTCGTCTTGCAAATACTTTTGATTTCTAAAGCTTTGAGTAAAGGTAACAACAACTTCATTTTCCAGTCTATAGATTGTTTGATTATCAGCATTTTGTTCTCTTAATTCAAACATACTTGAAACCATAACAGGGAAATTATAAGTAGCAGAAGTTATAAGACTTGGTAAGTGATTTGGTGCATAAGCTATCGCTTTAACTGTTGTTACTTCTGAAATTTCAAAAGATTCTGTAAACAGAGTTGAAGTATCATCAGGTTCAGAGCCATCTAAGGTATAATATATAGTAGCACCTTCAGTTTCACAAGAAATTGAGACATTAACAGGTTCAAAATATAAACCGGCAGACGGTTCAAAAACCGGTAAAGCTGTCATGTCAACACCTGAACCGATAAATTCATGAGAACCAAGATATTCAAAAGTATTATTAGGATAAACAATCCATTCAGAATCTGCCGCATTCGTTCCAGCCTGAGCAAACCAGTCCAGATTTCCTCTATCAACTGTAGGCTTGCGGACTAAAGTGTGATCCATAGTAGCATTTGTTACTCCGGCAACATCCCATGCACTACCGGGATCGTTTAGATATTCTCCAAAGACATCAATTAAGACATCATTATAGAATAAACCAAGAGCATCATCACCGTTAAAGAATGTTACTGTTGATGATACATCACCTACTGCAATAATATCTGCATGAGCTTGTGCATTATATATTACGAATACTCCATGAGATTCAAGAGTTCCTTCAAGAGCGAGAGTATTACCCCAAGCATTTCCATTTGAACCTAATTTAACTACATAACCTTCAAGATTAACATCAAAATCAAAAGGATTAAAAATTTCAATAGCTTTATTATTTGATGAGCCTTCAATATATTCTGAGAAGAAAAGGTTCATTCCCTGAGGTTCAGTAGTTTCTATGTCTCTGCTTAACACAACTCCATTATTACCGGCCATAATCAATTTACCATCATTATATGATAAGGCTCTGAGTTTGCTTGGGTTAAATGTTAATTCAGGGAAAGTTTCATAGTCCCATGTTGATCCCATATCTTCTGATTTAAGGATAGCCCAGTCAGTACCATAGTTGCCTTCACCGTTTGCGTATGCAGCAATCCATAACACTCCATTTTCATCGATTGTCATTTCACACAAATCAGCAAGAGTAACACCAAAATCAATCAAGTTCCAATCAGCAGATGTCAAACCACCATTTATTGTTTTATATATTTCGCCACTTGAATTTAAAACAAAACCAATATTTTCATCTACAAAGAAAACATCCATTATATTAGCAGAACCAACGCTAAAACTAGTCCAGTTAGCAGCTGAATCTGTTGTGTAATATAATGCACCGCTTTTACCGCCTGCAAAACCTGTAGTTTCATTAAAGAAATGACCTGAATATATAATCTCAGTAGAGAGCATACCGGAGTCTCCCGTAAATGTCCAGGTTTCTCCTCCATCGATTGTTTTAACATTAAAATTTGACCCTAAAGCATAACCTACATTATCATTTAACATTATAATATCATAAATAGATTTTGTAGCAGGATAGCCTGCGATTGTAGAAGGAATCCAGGTTTCTCCACCATCAGTAGTTTTATGAATAAGACCATAAGTTTTACCGGCTACAAAGCCCACACTTTCATTTATAAATTTGACAGAATATAAAGGACCATTATTTCCGCTATCAAGTTCAATCTTTGTCTTTATTCCATTATCAAATTTATAAAATTCATGCCTGTTACCGGCAACAAAGAACTTATCCTGAGAAACAACAGCAGTACTTAAGTAATCGTATGCTGGAACAACACCTGCATATTCAAAGCTATCTGCGTTATTATCAGATTTTAAAATTGCACCATAAGCTGCAGCAGCAACAATCAAATCTTGGCTACTAACGCTTATGCCACGAATTGCATCATAATAATTACCTGATTTTGTAATACCTGTTAGTTGTCCGGGTTGTACTTCAAATATTGTACCCATTCCACCAACAGCAATTATTGTATTATCACTTAAAACAACAGCATCGTAACAATACTGAGTAGTACTTGGAGTAAAAGTGATTCCGGTAAAAGTATTACCACCGTCTGAGCTTACTGCCATAGTACCGGATTGACCTGTAAGTACAAAAATATCACCTTTTTGAGTTATTTTGTTTATGTGTCTGGTAGTAGTATAACCTGAAGAAAGCGGAGCCCATGTGGTTCCAAAATCAACAGTTTTAAGAATGACACCACTTGCACCACCGATAAACCCTAAACCTGATGAGTTAACATACACATCATTTAAATTAGCAGTAACGCCTGATGTTTGTTCAACCCAGCTATCACCGTGATTGTCTGAGAACATAACAACACCACCGGGTCCTGCAATCCATATTTTACCATCAGGCAAGTAGTGAACAGCAGCAATATTACCCGTTCCAAAAACACTGGCAACCACAAGAGACTGTGTCCATGTTTGACCACCGTCTGTAGTGGTTATTAAAAATCCATCATTACCAACAACAACGCCATGAGTGTCAGAAATAAAATGCACATCATTTAAGGTTACATAAACTCCTGCTTCAGAGTCATAAGCAGGGTTCATAACATAAGACCAGCTTTGAGCATTATCAGTTGATTTTCCTAAAGCAGCTCCGGTTCCAACAATCCACAGAGTATTATCATCAACCCTATCAATTGCTGTAATTGTAGCAGGAAAATTGGTTTGAGACAACAAATCCCAATCAGCAAACAAGCTTATTGATACTAAGAGTATCAAGCTTAATAAACATAGTTTTTTCATAACATATCCTTTCCTCTTTGTTTATTTGACTAACAACATTTTTTTAATTTCATTTTTTTCTTTAGATTCAAAACGATAGAAATATATGCCTGAACTAACCTTTTGTTGTTCATTATTTGTACCGTCCCAAAGGATAAAGTGATTGCCTTTATCAACATTATCATCTAATAAAGACTTTATCTTTTGTCCTTTTATATTATAGATATTTATTTTAACATGCATTTGATTCTTAGTCTGAAACTGAATCTTTGTCTCGGGATTAAATGGATTTGGATAATTTCCCACAAGACCGGTTTTATAGATAACTATAATTTCATCTTGAAGAGAAGTCATATCGACTGTGAAAATATTTGAAGGTTCAGATTCAGAACTATCATTATATAATGCAGTAATGAAATAATTATAAATATCTTCACCAACTTCATAATCTATGAAGTTTGTAACCGTCAATGGTTCTTGAGTAATTCTTTCTTCATTTCTATAAACGAAATATCCGGTTAGAGTTCTTTGATTACGAAGAGATTTTTTATTATCTCTGATGTTTATAGCTTGCTGTTGGCTATTAATTCCGGTAACAAAACCTTGAATATTCCAATTATACTGATTATTTACGCTCATGTCTAAAAGAGTTGACCAGTTACCATTCCACCAAATATAATTACCTTTATAGTTGACCGGAGGTCCGTCATCAGCCCCGGCAGGATATCCTGCAGAAGTATTCATATGATAACCAAACCAAAGTTCTTGATTAGAGTTAATCAATACGGGTTCATTAAGTTCAATAATATTCCAAATACCTGGTGTTATTGATTCTAGAACTTGTTCAGTTATTAAAGTACCCGGTTCATTTTGATTTCCACCTGTCCAAACTTTTAAAGTATAAACTACATTTGGAGCATTAGGCCAAAATTTTATCTGAGTAAGGTACATATTATGATAAGGAATTAAATCCTGAGTATCAAATCTGGTTGCAGCCATAAATTCATTAGCTGCGGCTTCAGAAGTTCCTATATTTCTATGATGTTCACCGCTATCCCAATGAATCCATTCCGGTTCTGAAGCTCCCGGTTCATTCCATGTTAATAAAACATTATTATCAACTACTTCACCGGTTAAATTAGTAGGAGGTAAAAACATTTCCCCAAAGAAAACTATAGCGGTATTAGAATTAGCAGAAAATCCATCCGGGTTTTCATAAACAGCTCTGACATTATAAGAATAAACTAAACCTGAAGCATCCGGATAATCTTCATAAGATAATATAGAAGTATCCAATGGACTACTTGTAATCAAAACACCATTTCGATAAAGATTCCAACCAACAAGATCAGAATCTGTTTCTATGTTAGGAGCTTCCCACCCTAACAGTACATTTTCAATAGTATTTTGAGCTATTAGATTTATAGGAGCAGGAAAACTTATACTAAAGTCTGATAATTCTCTGGCAACTAAACCATTATGAATACCTGATCTTATGGCGATACCGTTTATGTTCTGAGGAATTTGAGGTATAGCGGTTGCATAATAATTAGTTTCAGACAAAATTGTCTTAAACATCGCATTACCTGTATGATCATTAATATCATAAACAATATTATATTCAAATAATCCTGTTGTGTTAAAACTTACATTTAAAACTCTAATCACTCTTGACTCGTATTCATCAATCATATTATTCAGTTCGTCTAAAGTAATTAATATCGGCTCTACCACATTACCTGATGAGATGTAATCCATTATGTCAAAAATGGGAATTAATTGTAACGAATTATCAAAAGTAGTCAATTTCCCAATTAATTGAGACACCTTATCTCCAACTTGCAATTCATTAGAAATCACTCCGTTTAAATCATCAATCATCAATCCGGCAGTATTATCTTGAATAAATTTTTGATTTCGATAATTATGCATAGCTGTAATGATAAACTCTGATTGCAAAGAATATACTGTTTGATTATCCGGGTTTTGAAGTCTCAAATCTGCTATATCGTCTATCATAATCGGGAATGTATATATTGCTGTACTAACCGGACTAGGCAAAAAACCCGGTGCTATTGCAATAGCCTTGACAATAGTTGTCTCAGTAAGAGGCAGTCCTTCAGAATATAATAATGAACTATCTGTAGGATTAGTTCCATCAAGAGTGTAGTAAATAGAAGCATTTTCATCAGTACAACTTATCTCAACGACAATTGGAGAAATATAAACTGCAGTAGGAAAATTAAATGATGGTACAGGTGTAGCTTCAGAAGGATCAGTTAAGATAAAGCTTATCTCTGTTGAAAACGCAGATCCGGCAAAACTATTATCAATGGCTTGAACTGCAGCAAAATACTCACCCGGAGGTAATAATAAATCATATTGTGTATTAGTATATACATTTCCCATTCGGAAAACTTTTCTTTGACCATCAAGATGAGATTCAGGGTTGATTATATCTCCACCCTGGCTTGTTGTCCCTATTTTAAGATTATAAGTTAAACCGGCAGAAGGTGTATTGTCATCGCTTGCTGATTCCCAGCTAAGTACAACATGATTCCCATTTACCTGAGCGGAAAAACCATTTGGTGCAGAAGGTGGATTGTTAGTATTGGCTGTTTGATTATGATAAATATGTGCAAACCTGTCATTATACAACCTGCCGGTCATAAATAAATCTAATTTTGAATTATTATTTAAATCTGCAAAATTTAAAGTAGCATATTTCAAGCCTTCATAAGACTCTGCAAAATCATAAGCTTGAGTATCAGGATTATAAAAATACATGTTGCCAATCAAATCCAAAGTTGTTAAATGCCCGCTAATCATTATATCAAGATAACCATTATTATTTAAATCCGCCCAAGTAACATCACCTTGTCTGACTCCTTCAAATCCGGGATCGATAACAGCAAAATTATCATTTCCATCATTCCTGTAAATTCTAACAAAACTGGTTGTTTCATTACTTGATGAACCTGTAACTAACAAATCTAAATCCCCATCAGCGTCATAATCTCCCCACTGAACACTTGAATACCTGACACCCTGAAAATTACCTGTAATCTCTTGAAATGTTTCATTACCTAAGTTTTTAAAAAGTTTTGCAATGTAAACTCCAGAAGCAAATGTACCTGTAATAAACAAATCAGGATATCCGTTATTATTGTAGTCTCCCCAGGAAACTGTACCATTTGACACACCCGGAATAATAGTTTCTACTAATTCATACTGGTCATTACCTAGATTTTTATAAAGAAAAGTTCTTGATACCTGAGAACTGTCCTCAACTACGCGTCCGCATATTATTAAATCTTTTAATCCGTTCTTATTAAAATCAGCCCAATCTGACCAAGTGCCTGAAAACCCGCTAAATGCAAATGCAGATTCTGTAAAGGTGCCATCTCCTGCACCATAGTATAATCTTGCTTGAAAATCACCTATTTCAAACTGACCAGAAACAAAAATATCCAGATTACCATCATTATTGACATCTACAATATTTACTGTAGAATTTCCTAAATCCAAAAAAGCACTCTCAGCTAATACTAAACTATCACCATTAGCATTTAGATAAAGAAAAGAACCACCTGTTCCTCCAGGCACTCCTACGGGGTACCCACTATAAAACAGATCAGGGAAACCATTATTGTTAAAATCCCCAAAATCAACCCCGGTTAAAGAAACAGGAGTTAAAATCTGAGAAGGTTCATCAAAAACGATTCCACATAAACCATTAAGCAAAAAAATGCTTAAAAAACTTAAAAACCATATCCTTAATATACATTCTTTCATTCGACCCTCCATAATATATGTCATTATAAATATATTCAAAAAAAAGGCAAGTAAAAAAATATATTTCTCTATCATATTGAAAAACTATTAGATAACACTATTATTATATCATAATACATTTAACTTAAAAACAAGTGACCTCCAAGAGGGAAAAAGCATCTTGGAGGTCACTTAAAGATTAGTTGACTTTAAGCATGAAATAACATAGTAATTAATTCTTTATCAGATATTTATGAATCAAATTACTTAATTGTTTCATTTCAAAGGGTTTAGTAAGATTTGCCGTAAAACCGTATTGTTTCGGATTTACTACTACCGAATCACCTGAATAACCACTTGCAACAAAAACAGGAATTTCATTATCTAACTTTCTTAATTCAATAATAGTATCTTTACCCCCAAGACTACCGGGTATAGTTAAATCAAGTATAATGGCATCAATTCTCTCATTTTTAGCTCTTAACGATTTAAAAATATCTAAGACTTCATATCCGTCTTTTGTGCATATTACCTCATACCCAAGAGCTTCTAACATATATTTATATGTATCTCTTACAACTTCCTCATCATCCATTATAATAATCTTTCCATCACCAATTTGATAGACCATTACAGATTCTTCTTTATAAACTGTTTTTGATTCTGAAGCCGGTAAATAAATTGTGATAATCGTATAGGCGTTTTGTTCTGACTCAGCCATGATGTAACCATTATGTTTTTTGATAATTGAATAACTAGTAGATAAACCTAACCTATGTCTCTTTAATTTTGTTGTAAAAAACGGATCAAATACATTTTTTAAAACATCTTTAGGAATACCGATGCCATAATCTTTAAATCTAAGCCTTAAATACTCTCCGGGTGCCATGTTAGAAATTTGCTCTTCGGTAACCTGATAATTTTCAGCAAAAACATCTATTGCACCACCATAAGGCATTGCTTGAATTGAATTAAGAATAATACTGTCTATTACTTGAGTTATCTGTCCTTTATCAATATCTAGAACATATAAATCTTTCTGAAAGTAATAATTGACATTCAAATTTGAACCACTAAGAGCAAAATTAACAGTTTCTTTTAAGTATTCAGATATTTCCATCGTTTCTTTAATCGGATTGCCACCTTCAGAAAAAGTAATCAATTGTTGTGTTAAGGATTTAGCTCTATTGATAGAACTTGATGCCTGGCTTAAAAAATAAGTTATTTTGTCATTATCCGACTGCATATTAGCCAATTCGATAAAGCCATAAATTCCGGCTAATAAATTATTAAAATCGTGAGCAATTCCACCTGCCAGCATGCCGATAGACTCAAGTTTTTGTGAATTATGTAATGTCTGAATTAGTTTTTGTTTCTCTGTCACATCTCTAAAAACTAAAATTACACCGACAAGATTACCTTGACTATCATTAATTGGTGCAGCACTATCAGAGATAAGCATTTCTCTTTTGTCTTTACTTAGTAAGATTACATTATCTGATAATTCTTCTATTTTACCTGATTTAATTACTTTATATATCGGATTTTCTACAAACAGATTATCTGCTTTAATTTCGAATACTTTTTCTATTGGTTGTTGTTTTGCTTCTTCGTTTGAATATCCTGTAAGTTTTTCAGCAACAGTATTCATAGCAATAATATGTCCTGATGTATCTGTTGTAATTACTCCATCTCCTATACTCTTTAAGGTTGTGGATAAAAGCTCTTTTTCTGAAGCTAAAATTTTCTGAATCTCTTCCTTAATTTTAATTTCATTTGTCAGGTTCAAAAATGATGTTTGCAATTCATCGCTCATTAGATTGAACTCTTCAGCTAACTCATTAATTTCAGTCAACCATGTATCAGTGTCTGCTTTAACCCACTTCCCTGACATCATTAATTTGGTACTGTTATATAGTCTTTTAACCGGTTGTGCTATATTATTAGATAAGATTATCGCAAAAATCAGAGATAATATTATTGCAAAAACTATAAAAAACAAAGTAATTAAATTATTCTTTTCTATTTCACTTAAAAAATCACTTTCAGGTATAAGGGTTATTATAAACCAGTCCAAACCATCATAAGGATTATAAGAGGAAATCATCATAAATTGATTTTGATTATTATATTCAAAACCTACTTCAATCAGTTCATTTTTTTTAAGGTTATCAAGTTTGTTTAACTGAATAATTTCTGCTACTTTGTTTAATAATCCTGATTCCGAATTAATCAAGCTATGCCTGATATACCTTCCTGAACTCTCATCTCTATCAAACAAATGAACATCACTTGAGCTTGCAACAATGTGACCTGATTTCTCAATTATGATACTT
>CAZJNG010000056.1:0-9657 GCA_964547265.1 uncultured Candidatus Cloacimonadota bacterium
CTTACAATAGCATCTCTAAATATAAATCACATTATTACAGAGTTTAACAACACTATTGATTTTGAAAAAATTGAACGAATTATCCATAACACTGAAATAGTTTCAAGTAAAGTTGCAAATATTGATACACAAACAATTGAAAAAGAAGTTATGGTTACAATAAAAAACCTTAATGATGCTATACTTAAGGCAAATCAAATCTTATTCCGAGTTGATGCCTTAGTTCAAAGGAATTCTCCTGACATAAATGCAAGCATTGAAGAACTAAGAGAAACTGTGGAAAATCTTTCAGAATTCATTCGCACCCTAAATGAAGACCCATCAATCTTATGGCGTTCAAGAAGGACAGGTAATTAATATGATATTAGTTTTACGGAGGAATAGATGAAACAAAAATCCATGATTAAAAATCACTTAAGCAATCAAAAAACAATTGTTAAAAATATAGTTAATCACCACCCTGCTTTAAATATTATTTTATTTTTTATAATTTGCTCAATTGTTTTATCTGCATGTACTCAAGTTATAGTAATACCTAAAAGATACTTTATCCTTGAATATAAATCAATTTTTGAAGATTTATCTCTAGTTCAGCAAAACCCTTATAGTTTTGTCGTGAGGGTTACTGATGCTGAAATCTCAAGCACTTATAATAGAAGACAAATGATTATCAGGACATCAGAAAATCAAATCGAATATGATTATGATAATCTATGGGCTGACAGATTACCAAATGCTATTTCTAACTTAGTCTTTCAAAGAATTAGCAGATACAGGATGTTCACTCGTGTAATTAGAGATTATCAGCAACAAGCTAAATATGATATTAACATTAATGTCAATGCGATTGAATTTTTAAATTATGGTTCTGTCTTTGGAGCTCACTTAAACATTGACTTTCTGCTCAGAAGAACGAAAGACAATGTTGTTGTTTTTCAACACTCCTCTCAAAAACATAAAGCATTACTAAACGAAGATATGGATATGTTTGTACAATCAATTAATGATATGATTATGGAAGAAACGGATTTGTTTGTTAAAACTCTTCAGATCAAAATGAATACTATTGAGAAAATGGATTCAGCTTCTAATATCATCGTATATAATACTAAAGATATACTAACAGATTCTCTAAAAGTAGCTTTAAGAATACAAATACCTGAAGATGAACAAATTTCAAATAAAGGTAGATTATTTGTTCCTGCCAAAACTGATCCGGAAAATGAACCTCTTTTCTCAATTGAATATGAGGACGGAACACCCTATGCAAGTTTTCAAATGGGAGAAGATGTCCCTTTAGATCCGGGTAATTATAAAATCCTCTTAGGAAACGGAACTATGAGTCAAAAAGTAGTTGAAGAGATTACCATTTACCCAAGATACAAAACAGTTTTAGATGCAGACATAGGTTGGTTGACAATTAATATTATTGATGATAGCAGAAACCAACTTGATCTTAGATATGAAATATTTGACATGAGTAATGCTGAAAGTTATGGTTTTGGATACGGAATCAAAGAAGGTGTCGGTCAACAACTTGAAACATGGATATTAAGGCCCGGTTATTACAAAATTGTGCTAAATGGTATGCCTTTTAATACATATAGCGATTTCACTACTGTTGAAGTTAAAAAAGGCTCTTTAGAACAAATCACTATTGTTGTCGATGAAACAACTAATAAGCTCATTGGTGCCGGAAAACTGATTCAAGAGGATATTGACAGAGGTAGTGGAAAGATAAAGGTTTCTGTTTTAAATCACCTTAATGCAAATGTTAACATGAAGAATGATGTTGATAAAAATAAAAATAATTACTCTCTTACTTTCATTGAACAACTTGACGCAAAACTGGTCTATGATAATTATCCATATCATTACACTAGCAAAGGCTTGTTAGAAATAGGTGTCACTGATGAATCTGATACTAAGTTAAAAATTTCCTCTGATAATTTTGACATAAAAAACACATTCGTATATTATTTTTACAAAAATTTTGGTTTATATTCCAGAGCTGACATGAACACTCATCTTTTTGATGAGTTTATCCACACAAAAGAAAATAGAAAGTATAAAACTATTAATAAAAATGGCGTTGAAACACTTTATAATACAGATAAATTTAAAACAAAAGAACGCTTTTATCCAATTGTCTTTAAAGAAGGTGCCGGACTTAATTACCGAGTATTGAATAAAAATAGAGCAAGTCTAAACCTTAGAATTGGAATCGGAATGAGGCAAGACATAAATAAAAATGTCTATAGTTATGCAAATAAACAAGATAATGGATATGAGGTTTACGAAGAAATTCCTTCTGTATATAAAAAAGGAACTGAAATCTCTTCGAATGGAAACTTCCAGATATTTTCAAATCTAAACTATACTACTAATGCTGACATTCTAATTCCCTTTGATAGTGATGATAATGAAACATTTGAGTGGGAAAACATTCTCAATTTAAGGATGTTTAAATATATTTCTTGGGATTACAGGATTAATTTTAGTTACAATAAGAGTATTCAAGATCATGTAGTTATGGATCATTCATTATATTTAAGACTAACCTATATCTTTGTCAGATAACTTATTTAAATGAACCCTAAAACACTTAGTAAAGATAAGTCAAAACCTGACTTCTATATAAAAAACAATACTCTTTACCTTTCAGGAATGCTATTAAAGCATAATGTGCCTCTAATATATAACTCATTGTTTTCAAGAAATAATCTAAAAGAATTGAAAGAGCTAAAGTTTGTTGATGGAAAAGAGATACTAGACATTGACAGTGCGGGTGTAGCCTTAATTGATGAGATAAGTGAAAAAATAGTTAAATCTCCAAATGAGAAAGAGCTTTATATTGGTTTCACTGAATCTGTCAAAGAGAAAATTGAGATATTCTCAGTTAAAAACCTTGAAAATGAAATACCTGTTACCAAGATTTCATTGCTGGAAAATTTAGGTGCTTCTGCTTTTTCATATCTGGAAAAGCTACTTGATATGCTTGTACTGACATCGGATATTGTCTATTGGTCAATAGTAGCTCTTTGGAATAAAAAAGGTCAACGAAGAGGAAGCCTAACACAGCAAAGTCTCTTAATAGGTGCAGATGCTTTACCAATTGTCTGCTTATTATCCTTTATCATTGGACTGATCATTTCATTACAGTCAGCTGTTCAATTAAAACAGTTTGGTGCTGATCAGTTTTTAGCTAATTTACTTGCTTTCACTCTGGTAAGAGAGTTATCCCCACTCATAACAGCTATCATCCTTGCAGGCAGAAGCGGTTCAGCTATTGCCTCAGAAATTGCGACAATGAAAGTAACAGAAGAAATTGACGCATTAAAAATGATGGCTCTGAATCCTATTAGATATATTGTTGTTCCAAAATTTCATGCAGTTACAATTTGTATGTCTTTACTTATTATGTTTTCAATAGTTGTTGGTGTTCTTGGTGGTCTAATAATAGCAGTTACTGTATTAAATTTATCTCCAATAGCCTTTTTAAAAACATGTATTGAGGTAGTTTCTGCTAAAGATATATTTATAACCTTGATAAAAAGTACCGTCTTTGCCTGGCAAATTGTGATTATTGGCAGTCATTACGGATTCCAGGTAACCGGTGGAGCTGAAGGTGTAGGTAAAGCAACTACTCAGGCAGTTGTATCTTCAATCTTTGGTGTTATTATTATGGACGCTTTATTCAGTTTAATCTACTTGATTTAATGGAGTGGCAATGCTAAAACCAATAATTGAAGTCAATAACCTAGTTGCTAAATACGGTGAAAAAACAATCTTAAATGATATTACTTTAGACATTTATGAAAAAGAAGTCACTGTCATCCTAGGCTCAAGCGGAGGTGGCAAAACTACTCTAATGAAAAACATCGTAAGACTAAATCAACCATACTCAGGCTCTGTAAAAATCTTTGGACAAGAAGTAACACAAATGGAAGAAAACGAGTTTTATGCTATTCTTCGAAGAGTAGGGATGCTCTTTCAAAATGGAGCATTATTAAACTCTATCAGCATTTTTGATAATATCTCAATTCCTCTTGAGCAACATACAAGACTATCTTATGAAATCAGGAAAAAAATTATCAGAAAAAAACTTAGCCTGGTTAATCTTTCTCATGCAATAAACCTCTTTCCCTCAGAACTATCAGGGGGTATGAAAAAAAGAGCAGCTCTGGCTAGAGCTATCGCCTTAGATCCTGAAATACTGTTCTTTGACGAGCCATCCGCAGGACTTGACCCAATTACCAGTGCTAACCTTGATGAACTGATACTCAGTCTCAAAAATCAACTCAATATCAGTATTATCATGGTTACTCATGAACTTGCCAGTATTCACAGAGTTGCAGACAGAATCATCTTCCTTGATAAAGGACAACTTGTATATCATGGACCGGTCAATGAAGTTCAGAACTGTGAACATCAGGTTGTAAAAGAATTCTTTGATGTAGGCAAATTTTAAGAATTTATCTAAATCAAAAAGGAAGTTCCTATAAAATAGAAACTCCCTTTATTATTTAAATTATTATGTTAATGATTATTACTTAATCATAATCATTTTATTTATCTTTATGTAATTACCTGCTTGCATTTTATAGAAATAAACTCCGGATGAAACGACTTTACGATTATCATCAAGACCATTCCATACAATATTGTGACGACCGGGCAAAACTATGTCATTTAAAAGGTTTTTAACTTTTTGCCCCTTTATGTTATAAATTTCTATCATCACAATTCCCATTTCCGATAAGTCAAAACTAATTGTAGTACTTGGATTAAACGGGTTTGGATACGCTGAATTTAGTTGAGTTACTAAAGGTATAGTTGGTATTTCATCAAAAATTATACTAGTTTTCACTGAAACAGGTCCGTAGAAATCAACTGTTCCATCATACTCAGAGGACATTAACCAATAATAATACTCAGAATTAGCTTCTGTTTCATGGTCTGTAAAACTATACTGACTAGTCTCGGGTTGATTATTAGCTGTAATTATTTGATTTGTTAGTCTTATAGCAATATTAATATCATTCTTTTCAGATCTGAGAATATGATAACCTATCAGATTGCTTTCTGAATGAGTTTCCCATAAAATACTGACAATACTTGATGATGTATAAGTGGCAGTGAATGATGAAAGAGTTACAGGAAGAGTCTGGTCAGGGTTTGATTTAAGACGAGGATAGTTGTTGCCGATTCTTTCCCAAACATTATTCCAGTCCCAGTTATTAAATATTTCAGATTTCATCAGCTCTGATGATTTTGCAACTGCAGTACAAGCTGAACTATTTTGAAATGTTGTTTCACTATCAAAATAATTGTCAGACATTTCAAAAATACCCTCAGTATTAATCGCTCCTGCAAACCCTTTATTTACAGGATTACTTGCATTGTTATATCTTACAGCACCTGTCGTATAGCATCTTAAAATCTTAGCTTTAAAATTATTCCCAACAAATGAGGCAACTGCAGTGCCTGAGCCACTTACTCGATATACATTCACTCTGGCATAAGAATCAGTAATCATAGCATTGTTTGAGTTTATACCTGCTAATCCTCCAAGTGTATTTAACCCTGAAACTGTACCAATAGCATAAGATTTTGAGATATTAGAGTAATTACCCCCGACTAATAAACCTGCGACATTTTCAATTGAAACTACATTACCTGTGCTATTACAATTTTCAATGAGTCCTTCAAAATTAGAGCCAACAATTGTACCAACTCTATTTTTTCCTGTTATATCAGCATTAGTTATAGCCAGTTTTTCTATTTTAGTATTTATATTTTTAACCGCTCCAAAAAAACCTATATCATCTGAGTTTGGGCGGTTGATAAATAGATTTTGAATTTCATTTCCTTGAGCATTATAAGTACCGGTAAAGTAATTTTCAATAATTTCAAGAGGATTATTGCTGATGATTTGCCAATAACCGATAGGTAACCATCCTTTCCCTCCATACCAGTCAACCGTTTCCTGAGCATCAATATCATTTTTTTGAATATAATCAAATCCCCATCTGTTTACATCCTGAGTAATCCAAAATAAATTTTGTAAAGTCTTTATTTCGTATTTACCATTATTTTCCAGTGGAGCAACCGCATAGTTCAATCCATTTACCTGAGCTGGAATTATCGGATAACCATCATTATATAAAGGATTAATCCTCCATCCGTAAGCTCCGCTGAATGTCCAGTTTGGATAATTTACTTGCCTTAGCATTTGTAAGGTTCTCAATCCTGTTGCTTCTCCGGCAGTACTATTTTGTTCTGAGTTCTCTTCATCAAAATAATTATATGTCATTTGATATCCACCACCACTTATCACATCTCCTGCAAAGGCTTTATTCTTAAAATTATTTTCATTCCAAATAACTCCAGGCTCCTGATAAACTTTGCCGGTAGAATATGAATAGTTTACTGCACCTCTGTCGTTTCTTCCTATAAAAGCTCCAAAACTTGTTCCGCTTCCTGCAAGTCTGGTTACATTAGCTCTGCTATAGCTATGATGTATTATTCCTTCTGTGTTTAAACCAATCAAACCACCGGTTAAAATATTAAATGACCCAACCTCTCCGGAACTAAAACAATATAATACATTTCCTTTATTATTTGTTCCAAGCAATGCACCAACCCGATTTGTACCTCTGACATTTGCATTTAAGACCCCCAGATTGACAAGCTCAGCATCTTGATTTATTACTCCAAAAAGACCAATATCCTTTCCCCAGAATGCAGTTGCAAAAGATGGTCTGTTAATATACAGATTATCGATTGTAAATCCTTGACCGTCATAAACCCCTGTAAACGGAAGATTTTCTGTACCAAGAGGTAACCAGCCTCGTTCTTCATGCCAGTTGATAGTTTCTGTAGCATCAATATTTTGAGTTTGTTTATAATGTTTATCAAGATAATCAGTATGTTGATTTATCCAGTAGAGATTATTTAAAGATTCAATTAGATATGGATTATCTTGATTACCATTACCTTGTGAAGGCACTATGGCAAAATTTTCGGCTTCTTCTTGCCACCATAAAGAAGGATAGCCTCCATTAACTGCAGGATGCATTTTCCATCCCAAATTTGCATTATAAAACTGCCAACTTTGATAAGTCTGTATCATTTGCATTTCTCTGCGAGTTTTGCCTGTAGCATTTCCAGCAGATGTAGTAAATCCGGAAGACTCGATATCCCAGTAAGAGTTTGTTATTGTTGCAGAAGCATCATTATTCCCTACAAACCCTCCCTTCAATCCATAACCATTTACAGTTCCGGTACTATAGCATTTATCAATAACACCGTAGTTAGAACCTACAAAACCGCCTAAATGAGTATTACCTTGCTGGATTTTACTTCTGCTATATGAGTTATTTATTGTTCCTTCATTTTTACCTACCAAGCCACCTGCTGCTGTTGTCATTGCAGAATACTCTATAGCAACTGTACCTGAACTGTAACTATATGATATAATTGATTTTGCTCCATGATTTACGCCCACTAAGCCGCCCATTCCTCCTAGATTTGCATCAACATCTGCTGTGCTGTAGCACTTAGTTATAGTACCTAAATTTGCTCCAACAAGCCCTCCCACACCTTGATATCCTTTTACATATCCTGAACTATAACAGTTTGTGATTGTTCCCATACTATATCCCGCGATTGCTCCGACATAATCGTCAGCATTATCTTGAATCTCAATATTTTCAACTCCAAGATTTAAAATTTCTGCAGTTGTTGAAATATATCCAAAAAGTCCTGAATATAAAGAAACTCCTGCACTGTAAAGATTTGATATTTTAAAGTTATTCCCATCATATGAGCCTGAAAATGGATGATTAATAGACTGCCCAATTGGCTCCCAACCCCATAAATATTCTCCAATATACCAACTATGAGTACCTATGGCATCAATGTCATTCACTTGTCGATAATGAGCTGCCCATCTTTCATCTCTGTCAGGAGTTGAAACATCAACATCAAGTGCTATAATCCATGCTAAGTTATCTAAACTACTAATCAAATATGGATTATCTTGACTATTTGGATGACCTGAGTTAAGTAAATTTGGTGCAACCGGCGTACGACCGCATATAAATACAACATTAGTTAGCATCGTTATTATTAAGATTAATTTTTTCATATATCCTCCATTATTATCTTTTACATTAAACAAAGTAAATCACTTTAAAAAGTAATTGTCAATATTTTTTTGAAAATTTTGAATTTTATTATTATAAAATGTTTTATAGTAATGTTTTACTAACCTGATTTGTTTTTTATAAGCCCATATTTATCTGTTACATTTTAAATTATCTGTATGTGGTTAAGAATACTGCCTGACATATTGATTAATGATTTACATTTCTATCTAGAAATAGATAAACTATCTTATCTCTGTAAAACTCAATTAATCAACCCATAAGAATTGATTACCAACAAAAGACCTCCTAATATCATTAAGTTAATCAACTGTAGCTCGAACTTCAGGATCGAGAAGTACATTATTACTCGACCAAGATGGTCGAACTACGAAATAATTGCTTAAAAGATTAACTTAATGGCATTGACTGAGTCTCCTACCCCTGTCAGAATTTATTATTAATCAACAGTCTTTTATTATATTGATATAAGTATTCTGATAATACAACCAACAATCACTTATTTATTTCAAAAACTAAAAAAGTAAAACCTCACTTAATTAAGCTCTTGATATTAAAATTGATATCCAATAGAGAAACGATGTGAGTTATCTAAATCAGTATTTTGTTTAAATGCATAATTTAACAAGAATTTATTATAATTTAACTGCAAACCGGTAGTTAAGTATTCAATATCATAACCTAATAAAAAACTAAAATATTTATGTGCTCGTAACTCTGCTCCAAGATGAGTGTCAAAGCTGACTTCACCAATGTTAAACATAGAATTCTTTCTGATATTCTCAGTGTTTATCTCTGTATTTAAATACAAAGCAAAAGGGAAGTCATCATCATTCATATCTTTAACAAAGAACAAGAAATTACCGGCAAGTCTTGTTTCAAAATCAAAACCAATGTTTACAGATTCTTTAGTTCCATTATCCCAATAGATTTGTGCAGGTATTATGTCTCGTATCTTGAAGGCAAAAGATAATCTTTCATTAACCTTCATTAAACTGCTAATATCTGCTCCAAATCCATAGGCAGGTACATCAGCCAAATTTCTATAAACAAGCTTTGGTGTAAAACCTACAACAACATTCCATAACTGTCTTGAAAAACCAATATATAATATATAATCTGCATTATTAACAGATTTATATTTATATGGTCTGTTATATTCGCTTACATCAACATCAGGATCAGGAAGTTTAGTAAGTGCAATATTATTTATACCTATTCTAGATAAGGTAAATGCAATAGAATTGTTGTTGCCAAAAGAACCTGAGATTGAGTCATATTTTAATAATCCATTAAACTCTTCAGCATGCATAAGTTCAAAATTATTATTCTTTCTATGATTGAGTAATGCTGAATTCCAATATGCGATTGCAGGTGTGTTTATATCAGTTAAACCTGTTCTGCCAAGAGCAAAATTTCTAACTCCTGCTCCCATTTTAAATATCTCTCCTGCGTATTTATCTGCATGCAACAAAGAAAAAAAACA
>CAZJNG010000057.1:0-9584 GCA_964547265.1 uncultured Candidatus Cloacimonadota bacterium
ATTGTGGCTGTTGAGCCTAAAGGTTCTAGTTTTACTGAAATAGGATACGCTGTCTGTATATCTCCAAAACGGTGATGGTCAACAATTTCAATGATTTCTGCTTCATCAATCCCGTCAACTGTTTGACCTTTTTCGTTGTGGTCAACTAAAATAACCTTTTTCTTTCTAGAGGAGATTAAGTGATATCTGGAGATAAATCCTTGTATGACATTATTGTCGTCAATAACAGGATAACTTCTGTATCTTGTTTGTAACATTTTTGTTTTTATGTCGTCAACAAAATCATCAAGGTTGAATCTGATCAGTTTATCTGTTGACATAACATAAGATACTGATATGCTTTGAGATATTAATCTGCTTGTAGTAAATGTATCTTGTGGGCAACTCATCAGTATGGTATTGTTTTCTTTTGCTTTTTCTATGACTTTGTCATTTATTTTTGAGTTACCAGTTACTATTAAGCAAGAAGCTTTAAGGTTTATTGCTTCAAGTTGTGCATCGGTTCTATTCCCTACAATGACTATATCTCCTGCTTCAACAAAGGGGAGCATTTCCTCTTTTTGCATTGCTACAATAATCACTTTGCCTGATTCTGTTAAATCTGTATTATTGCCCGTGATAATTTTTGCATTGATTGTATCAGCAATGTTTTGAATGTTAGTATTTTGTTTTCCTAAGACATTGGTTTCAATCGTGTCAAGGTATTTATTGGCAATATCTGATACAGTTACTAATCCATGTAGATGATTTTCTTCGTCAACTACCGGAAGAGTTTTAACATTATTGAGTTTCATTCTTGTCCATGCCTTTTGTAAAGTAGAGTCGGGTGTAACAGGTACTGCAATATCTTTATCAAGGTCTGAGACTTGAGTTCGAACAGTTTTTAGAAGAGGAGGAGCAGGTATATTGAAATAATTAAGGATAAATTCAGTTTCACGACTTATATCACCAAGCCTTGCCGGCAAAGCATTAACTCCGTTTTTCTTTTTATAATCAGCATAAGCTATGGCTGAACAAATAGAGTCCGAATCAGGATTTTTATGCCCAGTTATCCATATAATATCTTTATCTGTCAATTTATACTCCTTTTGAGATTGCAATTATCTTTTACAAAGTTTAGTATGTACTAAAAAAATGTCAAGAAAATAATTCGTTATTTTATTAATTGTATTAGTTTTTTTTAAGATGCTTTGTGTTTACATAGTAATAGTAAGTAGAGGATGAAAGTATAAAAGACAACAATCTTGATATTTTTGTAAATAGTGTTTTAAAAATATAAAACTAAAACAAATCAGAGTTTGCAATGAGTTAAGAAAAACATAAAAGGGATTATTTTAGCTAAAAGTTCATTATAATTTCAAAAAAACAATTGACAAGAAATAAGCTATGATTATTTTTTAGTAAAAAGTCCATTGAAAGGTCGCAATATGAAAAATATCTGGCAGAAAAACCGGGAAAAGACAAAGAAAAAAGTAGGCTGGGTTGAGTTAAATCAAGCAAAATATGAGGATTATCAAAAGATTGGTTTCAAATGTGGACTTGAGGTTCATCAGCAGTTAAAAACAGATAAAAAACTATTTTGTCGTTGTAAGGCAGGAGAATATCATGATTTTAATGATTTTGATGCTGAGATTGTCAGGCATATGCGACCAACACTTAGTGAGTTGGGAGAATATGACGGAACAGCCTTAATGGAATTTAAAACCAAAAAAGAGATTACATACAGAATAAATAATAAAACCTCTTGTACCTATGAAATGGATGACACTCCACCTTTTGCAATCAATAAGCAAGCCTTAGAATGTGCTATTAAGATTGCAAACCTTTCTAAAACTAATCTTGTTGGAGAATTACATATTACTCGTAAACAATATCTTGATGGAAGTATCCCGACAGGCTTCCAGAGGACAGCAATTATTGGTATTGAGGGTGAAATTCCAATTTCAAATAAAAAGATTAGATTGATTCAATTTAGTATAGAAGAGGATAGTTGTAGAGAGGTTTCTGATATAGGTCATAAGCGAGTTTATTTTGCTGACAGACTAGGTATGCCTTTGATTGAAACTGTTACTTATCCGGAAATGCTGACTCCTTTTGAAGCTGCTGAAGCCTGTCAAAATATTAGATTTATTGCCCGTAGCACAAATAATGTAAGGACAGGTATTGGTGCTGCAAGGCAGGATGTTAATGTAAGTGTCACCGGCGGTACCAGAGTTGAAATTAAAGGAGTTGCCCATATTAAATGGATTCCTTTACTCACTCATAATGAAGGATTTAGACAGGTTTCGCTACTAGAAATCAGAAAAGTTCTTAAAGAAAGACTAGCAGACATTAAACAATGGAAAATAAATTCACAAGAACTTCACTCTGAAGAATGGAAACATATAAGCTTTATAAACAGGGCAATTGCAGAAAATATTAAGATTTATGCTGTTAATTTACCTCATTTCAAAGCAATCCTATCTCATTTTACTCAGCCGGGAAGAAACTTTGCTGACGAAATTTCTGATAGATTAAAGGTTATTTCTTGCTTAGAAAAACCTAATCTCATACACTCTGAAGAGCTTATTCCTTCATTAAAAGCGAGTGACTGGAAAAGAATTTCAGAAATACTGAAAGCTAATGAAGATGATGCACAGTTAATTTTTATTGCTCCGGAGTCTGATGTAAAGACTGCTTTAGAGACCATTGAAGAGCGTTGTATCTTAGCTTTTGAAGGTGTGCCAAATGAAACCAGAAAATCTATGCCTGACGGTACTACCATCTTCGAAAGAGTCTTGCCGGGACCGGATAGAATGTATCCGGACACTGATTCAAAACCTATCTCAATAACTCAGGAGTTTATTGATCAGGCTTGTCAGGATTCGCCACCTGATTTGAGTTACAGGTTTGAGCAGTTAGAGCAATGGGAAGTGCCAAGAGAGTCTTATACTTATATTTTGAAAAATAATCTTATGCCATTAATAGAAAGAATTTTTGAAGATTTCAATCTTTGTCCCAAAAAGGTAAGTTTATTATTTGCTCAAAATATTAAAAATTTACTTGGAAATGTAAAGGAGAGGTTTGACTTTAACCTTATCTATGATTTAGTTAAATTTATTAAACATAGAGAAATTGATTTCGATTTAATCTATAAAATGCTACCTGTTTTATGTAGGAATCACAAGATAAGCTTTGAGTCAATACTTACTTTAATTTCGTATGAAAAATTAAGCAAAGATAATATAGTAAATCAAATAGATATCCTTTCTGATATGTATGACAATTTTACAAAAAAGTCTATTGATCAGGATGCTGCTAAAATAAGATGGATAATGGGAAAACTAACCGGTA
The DNA here is from genome assembly GCA_964547265.1 of uncultured Candidatus Cloacimonadota bacterium. GTDB lineage: Bacteria > Cloacimonadota > Cloacimonadia > Cloacimonadales > WRIO01 > JALNXV01. Next base: position 3,334 of record CAZJNG010000057.1, read on the forward strand.
TTGCTTCCGGAAACATCTCACTTGCAGAGCTAAAAGTTATTGTTACAGACACAATCAGAAAAGGAGAATAATTAAGATGCTTGATGTATTTAAAGGATATAAGGGTAGAGCTTTAAATGTCTTAAAAGACTATAAAATGCGTGTTTGGGGTGATTGTGTTATCGAAACAAGTAGAGGGCTTTTTGAAGGGATTATCTTGCCTCGTTCTGAGAATGATGATGATAAACATATAGTTATTAAATTAATTACCGGTTATAATGTTGGAATTGATATCGACACAATAATCTCCATGAAAGAAAGAGGTTATAAAGAAGCTCACTATAAAATTCCTGAGAAAGAGTTCCCTTATACTGAGGGCTTACCAAAAGTAAAACTACTTGGTACAGGTGGCACCATAGCATCAAGGCTTGACTATAGAACCGGTGCTGTAATACCTGCTTTTTCTCCCGGAGAGCTTTATGGAGCTGTTCCCGAGCTTGCTGATATTTGTAACCTTGATACTGAAAAACTCTTTGCTGTCTTTTCTGAAAATATGGGACCTGAACAATACAAGAAATTAGCTATATCTATCGGAGAAGAAGTAAAAAAAGGTACTGAAGGCATAATAATAGGACATGGCACAGATACAATGCATTATACATCTGCAGCCCTTTCATATATGTTACAGGATTTACCTATACCTGTTGTAATGGTAGGCTCACAAAGATCATCTGACAGACCTTCCTCTGATGCTGCTTTAAATCTTATTCATGCTACTTATACAGCCGGCTATTCAGATATTGCAGAAGTTATGGTATGTATGTTTGGACCGACTAGTGATGAATATGGTTTATTACATCAAGGAACAAGAGTTAGGAAAATGCATTCATCATATCGTTCTACTTTCCGAACAATCGGTGATACTCCTCTGGCAACAGTAAAAAGAGGTTCTATTGAACCTATTAAACAGGATTACAATAGAAGAAGAGAAGATAAAAAAGTTATAGTTAAACCTTATTTTGAAGAAAAGGTTGCAATGGTTTATTATTATCCTAATATGCAACCTGATATTATTGACGCTTTAGTAGATAACGGTTATAAAGGTATTGTCATCATTGGAACAGGGCTTGGTCATATAAATAAACCTGTGTATCCTGCAATCAAAAGAGCTGTTGATAAAGGCGTGCATATATTTATGACAGTACAAACCTTATGGGGATTCGTACATATGTTTGTTTATGATACCGGTAGAGATTTGATGAGTTTGGGTATTATTCCCGGTGAAAATATGTTACCGGAAACTGCATATATCAAGTTAGGTTGGGCTCTCGGACAAACTAATGACCCTGAAGAAGTAAGGAAAATTATGCTTACTCCTGTCTCTCGTGATATTACTCCCGGAGAACCATATAATGGATATATTGTCTTACAAGGTGGTATTCCTGAAGTAGAAGAGTTTTTGAGAAAATATCATAAATAAAGACTTTGTAACCGAAATATAAAATATACTACAAGATTAATCTTGTAGTATTTCTTTTATCCATTCATCTAGTTTGTTATTGATTTGATTTTTAATCATTCTGGTTTTGATTAAGATTTCTTCTTCACTACCTTTGAAAGAAGAAGGATCTTCAAAACTCCAGTGAATAGTTTTATTGAATCCGGGAAAGATTGGACATCTTTGACTATTTGATTCATCACATACAGTAATAATATAATTGTAAAAATTTCCTTGATTATAAAGGTCAAATACATTTCTTGTTGATTTAAGGCTGATATCAATCCCTTCTTCTTGTAGAACTTTGACGACATATGGATTGACTACACCTGGTTCAAATCCGGCACTGCTTATTTCAAAATTATCCTTAACTTTTTTTCTGAGTAACTCTTCTGCTATTTGACTACGAGCAGAGTTATGAACACATAAGAAAAGAACTTTTATTTTCATGATAAACTCCTGACTTTATAGACATTATGCTATAAGATTGTAAAGAGAATATAAAGACTTAATATTTTATGTGTTAGTTTTAGTTTGATTATTAATTTTTATAGAGTAAATCTCAAATATACTCTTCACAATAAGCCAGTACCCAGCCGTAAAAGACGACAATTACTTTTTTTAAGGTTACATTGCCATAAGGATTTACAGCAAAAAGTTTTTTAGCATTGTCATCATTTGAGTATTTATTGAGTTGTTCTTTGGCTTCTTTGACCTTGAGAGCAGTTTCAGAATCCAGTTTGTCTTTGTTAATACTTCGTAGGATGTATTTAAACTCAAAAAGATAGGGTATTCAATATCATTATATTTTGTTAGAAACGGAATCATAACTATATCTGCATAGCCTTTATTTAATTCTTTTTCGGTAATGGCTGTGTAAATATCATAGATACTTAGATAAGCTAAATAGAATATCTTAACTGTGTTTTCTTTGCCTGCAAAGTCCCTGATTGAGGTTTGTTTTTGTAATTTTCAATAAATTTAAAGGCTGTTTTAAAGTCTCCGTCATAAGCCATTTTGACGACATTATCTTCAAGATTAAATCCACTGGTAACATCATCCATAGTAACCGGAGAAACCAATAACCTCTTGTGGGATATAATCTTTGTATTTTTTGATAATTGTATTAATTTCCAAATTACAATAATTATTAAAATCATCCTGAACTTTCTCTTTTTCCTTCAACACAGCTTAAAGTTAAAATACATAATGAGATACTTTGCTCTAATTTCAGTTGGATTTTTAAGTATCCATGTATCTTTGTAAAGTTCTTCAAATTGGTCATTGTATTTAATGTCATAGTATTCTTGTAAGGTTGTCACAAAAAGTGATTTTCCAAAGCGACGAGGACGGATAAGGAAATCGTAAGTTGTTTTTTCTAAAACAAGGATAACGAAGTTTTATAAACATAATAATCATTTTGCTTGTTTACAGTTTCAAAATCTGATTTACCATAAGGTATTCTCTTTATCTTATCCATATTATCTCCTTATATGTCAGTTTATTAGTTATAAGATTTATTGTCAAGATGAAAAACAACAAGCTTAGCTTGAGTTAAAATACCTGCATTTAGTTTATGTGACTTAAAAAAAAAATATATTCTCTTGACAGAATTTATGTATATTATTATGATAATGTATTGTGTAATGTATGTTGGTAAGAAAAAATGGAGTACTTATGAATGAAAAAAATAATCCTCACATATTTAATAATCCGATTATTGGTTATGCTCATCATAAAATCATTTTAAATGCAGACAATCAGCCTGTAGATTATGTGCTTTTAGAAGTAAATGAAACCTTTGAGAAGCTAACCGGGTTACAAAAAAAGTTAATAATTGATAAAAAGATTACAGAGGTAATGCCCGACATTGTTAAGTCAAGTTTTAACTGGATATCATTTTATGGAAAAGTTGCACTAACGGGAGAAAAGCAATCTTTTGATCAGTACTCTGAGATGTTAGGAAAGTGGTACAGGGTTCATGCTTTTTCAGAAGAAAAGATGTTTTTTACAACAATATTTGTGGATATTACAGAACAGAAGCAGAATCAAGAGAAAACCGAAAAGCTTAAGGAGCAGTTCGAATTAGCTGTTGCAGGCACTAATGACGGAATATGGGACTGGAATATTAGAACTAATGAATTGTTTCTATCCAAACGTTGGAAGGCAATGCTTGGCTATAAAGACGATGAATTAGAAAACAATTTCGACACTTTTATGAATTTGTTATATCATGAGGATATACCTGAAGTAAATACATTTGTTCAATCATATCTTGAAGGCAAAATTGCTGTATATAATATTGAGTTTAGGATGAAGCATAAAGATGGGTCTTTGGTTTGGATTTTAGCTAAAGGAGAGGCACTAAGAGATGAAAATGGGATTCCTTACAGAATGGCAGGTTCGCATAGCGATGTAACTGCAAGAAAAGAAATGGAAGAAAAAATAAAAGAAGGTCAGATAAGATTAGAATTAGCAATGGATGCAGGTGAACATGGTTTTTGGGATTGGAATCTTATCAGTAACGAAACATATTTTAGCCTAAATTACTATAAAATGTTAGGTTATGAGGACAAAGAGTTGCCGATGAATCTTAATACCTTTATGGATTTAATACATCCTGAAGACGCTGAGAGAATCATGCCTGTTGTTCAAAAAAGTATAGATACAGGTTCTCCTTATGCAGTTGAATTTCGCTTAAGGTGTAAAGATGGCTTTTACAAATGGATTTTAGGTAAAGGTAAGACTTATCTTGACTGTAATTTAGGTAAACCATGCAGAGCTGTAGGTGTACATATAGATATTAATGACAGAAAGATAGCTGAAGAAGCATTGTTTATAAGTGACGAGAGATTTAATCGTGCTATTTCAGGAACCGGCGCAGGACTATGGGACTGGGATATGGTAAAAAATATTGTTTTCTTTTCAGTTCAGTGGAAAAAAATGTTGGGCTATGAAGATCATGAAATCCCTAATGACTTTACCGGATGGAGAAAACTTTGGCATCCGGATGAAGTTGCATACATTGAAAAGACCATAAATGATTATCTTGAAGGGAAAACAAAAACTTATGAAGTAGAACATCGTTTACAACACAAGAACGGAAGCTGGCGCTGGATTTTGACACGAGGTGAAACAGAAAAAGATTCTCAAGGAAAAGCTATTCGCTGGACAGGAACTAATATTGATATTACAGAAAGAAAAAAAGCTGAAGAAGAACTTCAAAAAGCTAAAGAACTTGCTGAAGCTGCCAGCAAGGCAAAATCTGAATTTCTTGCGAATATGAGTCATGAAATCAGGACTCCCTTAAATGGAGTTATTGGCTTTACTGATTTACTTAGAAAAACTCCTTTGACACCACTTCAGCAGCAGTATGTGGACAATGCCAATGTTTCAGGACATACTCTATTAGGTATCATAAACGATATACTTGATTTCTCTAAAATTGAAGCAGGAATGATGGAACTGGAACTTATCAAAACTGATATTCTTTCTCTTTTAGAAGACAGTATAGATATAGTTAAATACGCTGCCAGTGAGAAAAAACTGGAAGTCTTACTACAAATAGACAGTAAAATGCCAAGATTTGCAAAAGTAGATCCTGTTAGATTAAAACAAATACTGGCAAACTTATTAGGAAATGCTGTTAAATTTACTCATCATGGAGAAGTAGAGCTCAGGGTTGACTTCAATCAATTAGATGAATATACAGGAAGTTTTAAGTTCTTTGTTAGAGACACAGGTATTGGTATCTCTGACGAGCAACAACAAAAACTCTTTCAAGCCTTTACTCAGGCAGATAATTCCACTACCAGAGAATTTGGAGGCACAGGACTTGGCTTGATTATTTCTGATATGATTGCTCATAAAATGGGTGACAAGATAAGGATCAAAAGTGAACAAGGCAAAGGTTCAGTTTTTTATTTTGAAATCGAAACAGAGTTTGAAAACGGAGAAAAAAAAGAAGATGCTTTAGCTAACATAAAGCGTTGTTTGCTAATCGATGACAATAAAACTAATCTTTTTATTTTACAAAATATGCTTGCAAATTGGGATATAATTTCAGATATGTGTGAAGATGGGTTAAGTGCATTAAAAAAATTAAAAACCTCAGAACCTTATGATTTAATAATCTGTGATTACCATATGCCATATATTGATGGGCTTGATACAATCAAGATGATAAGAGAAAAATGCGATAAAGCAATACAAAAAATTCCAATAATACTTTTACATTCATCCTCCGGTACGCAAGAACTTCATAGTAAATGCAAAGAACTTGAAGTAAAATTTTTGCTTTCAAAACCTGTTAAGTCTAACATATTATACTCTTATCTGAGTAACCTGTATCAGGCAACTCCCAGCGAATTGCCTGAACCTGTAAAAGACAGTGAAACCCAGATTTCTGATAGTTATTATAAAATACTGATAGCAGAAGATAATCCTTTAAATATGTTTTTGATAGAGTCAATGATTAAAGAAATGCTACCCGATGCTTTAATCTTGAAAGCTGTAAACGGCTCAGAGGCTGTCAGCCTGTTTCAAAACGAAAAGCCTGATATTATGCTTATGGATGTACAAATGCCTGTTATGGACGGGATTCAGGCAACTCTTAAGATAAAAGAATTAGATAAAGATAAAAAAGCTATAATCGTTGCTTTAACTGCCGGTGCCTTAAAAGAAGAAAAAGAAAAATGTCTAAATGCCGGAATGAATGATTTTCTGACTAAACCAATTGAACCTGAAAAAATAAAAGAGGTCTTTTTAAAATACC